>NZ_SDLD01000100.1:0-2252 GCF_013096875.1 Geobacillus sp. DSP4a
GCCTTTCCTCGTTCCAAGGGCTTTTCGTGAAAAAGTGACTGAGCGTCGTTCGATGATTCGGATGAAAGCTCCAGTAATGAATATCAGTCAATGTTCCCGAGAATCCCTTGGTGGTCAAGGCATCGACGATATGAATGAGATGCTTGATGACCGGTTTGGAAAGCTGCAGCGTCAACCCCAGCGTGAAGAAAAACTTGTGGATTCCTTGGTGATGTGCTAATTTATTCATGAGACATGAACCTCCTTGTGGATAGTTGGTGGTACATCTATTCTAACCAAGGAATCGGGTTCATGTCTCCTTTTTTGTTTAGTTGTCAATTTATGTAAGTGAATTTGCTCATCTACAGTTCCTGTATTTACATTTTCTAATCCTACAGCTACAGATTGATCTATTATAGTTACTTTATTTAACAAGTTATTAGACTTTAAAGTCTGTAAAAGCATTTTGTGTGCGCTTGATCCGTAGGGGACAGAAACCTCTTTCCCCTTTAACTGACTAATATCATTAATGCCATCAATTGGAGCTATTATGCTTTGATTCATCCCGTTTTTTCCTTTTCCATCAATAGCTACTATTTTCGCATCTAATTGTTCTAGCTCAACCGACTTGGCACCAGCTAATAAAGCAGGCATATCACCAAGGAATGCTATTTGTACTTTACCTGAAGACATAGCATTTACAAGTGGAACACCTGATGATGAGTTAAACCATTGTATTTCAATTTCCGCATCTGGATACATCTCTAATAATTTCTTTTCAAAAATCTTTTGATTTTTAATAATTGTAGCGCCCCACGTCTGAGCCGTAGGAGTTTGATATCCGATTGTTAAGCTTATACTTTTTTTATCTAGATTGGGTTTACTTTGCTTAGAAGAACAAGATGCCAATAATAGTACTATAAATATTAACAAAATTTTGAAATATTTATAGCTTATCGACATCATTTTTCCATTAACCCCCATACAACGTTCTCTTCGAACCAATCTCTTATAATGAATATTCGTTGTTCTACTTCTTTTAATGTATTTCCCCTCACCAGTACTATTGCTATAGAATCAATTACAGAGTTAGGATTATTAAAAGTTTCACCCTCATTTCCGAAAGGATCATACAATACTACCCAATCAAATGGAATTTTAGATGGCCTGGACAATAATTTACCATTTTTCGAAGGGATAAAGACTCCACCTACTAAACTTTTTAGTTCTACTGTCGAGGGGATTTCTATAGGTAATGAGCACTCATTTCTCACCCATATCCTATATAAATCTATTCCATACGCCTCATTTATAGCGGCATCAAGTCGTCCACCTCCGACTCTTGAAGCAATCTCACAAAAAACTAATTCATCATTTTCTGTATGGAAAATTTCACAATGGAATGGTGTAAAATTCGGAGTGGGTAATGATTTAATTATTTCTTCAGTAAAATATTTTATTCTTTTAAATAAACTGTGATTAGGTGGTAATAAAGTATACGAAGAACCTTTTTTAAAACTGAGTGCATCATCTAGATATTGTCCCACTGAAATAAAAGCTATTTTTCCATCGGAAATTATTCCATCAACATTGTGCATTGTCCCTTTTATAAAAGTTTCTACCATCATATCTTTTGGTATTCCTTTTTCTAAATATAATTTTAGCTCTTGATGGTTTTTTATTACACTTACACTTTTTGATGCCATTCCATCTACCGGTTTGATAATAAAAGGATAACCGTGTGTCTTTTCAAAGTCATATAAATCTACTGAGCTTTCAATTTTTTTATACGCAGGCGTTTTTAATCCGGCGCTAGAAACGTAGTCCTTCATAATAACTTTATCTCTGAAGGCAAGTGCACTTTTCATATTTTGACCTCTTAGATTAAATCTCTCTCTTAGTCTAGCTGCTCTAACAATTTCTGTTTCATCTAAAGCTATTATTGCATCATACGGATTTTGTTCATATAACTCAATTGCGTCATAATCTACCAAACCATTATCTTGAAACTTTTTATAAGATTTCTTTATATCAAATCCTACAAATTGATCTGAAAATCTCTCATTAGTGAACAAATATATTTCACTGTTATAATCTTCAAGCCATTCTTTGTATTTTGCAACATTAATCGGAAATCTGTTTAGTACCTGAATCCGTGACAAAACATCTTTACAATGGTCGCAAACCGTTGATACGATAAGGGAAAACGACGTTGACGATTCTTCATCAAGTAGGTGATATGATGAAAGATTTCCCGATTCGGTTTGTATTGA
>NZ_SDLD01000101.1:0-2249 GCF_013096875.1 Geobacillus sp. DSP4a
GACCTTTTTGACTTGAACGTTCATAAGAGAAAAACTCCTTTACGTTCCTTGTGTGTCAAGGATTCATTCGACATCGGAACGAAAAAATCCTCCCGATTTTCGTCGAGAGGGTGCGAAATGTGAGTTAATGATTTTGCTCATCTACAGTAATTAAGTTTTGTCGTTCTCCTAATGATTCATTATAGAAATCCTGTTTATAGGAACTTTCTTGTTTATTAACCCTGCTCCCGCTTGGTGACCTCCTAGTTAGGGGAAAGGTACCCCTCTCCCTAACTAGGATGAAGCCTATCTTTCCTCCACAAATATTTTAGGGTTTCAACCCCCAACGGATAACCCAGACGAGTACCACAAAAATAATTGCGATTGGGAGTGCACTCTCCAGAAATGGCAATTCCGGCCAAATTCCTTTTACCACTATGTAAAAAACTCCTAGCATGAGAAAATACCATAGGATGTTTCCGACATTGAACCCACCTTTCAAATATCCTCTAGCACCTGCGAATACAAGAGCAACAATCAGTAAATATGGTACCCAGCTATACACATAATTTAAGGGGGTTGCAATTATAGTCCAAATTCCATCTCTGGTATCCATTAGAGTTCCGTCAAATACAGAAACTGAAACCGGCTTTCTAACAGTTCCTGTAATAACGTAGCTCTCGTCGAGTAACTTGCCATAAAACAACAACAGAGAATGTTGGGAAAATGGCATATTAGGCCCTTTTAAGAATATGGTTTTTCCTACATGTTCCCCAAAATTTCCTACGAAATCTTGTTCAATCACGTAGTTTAAGATAGGATACGTATTAAAATCTTCTCGATTTTTATATTGTTCCGGCGTAATTACCTGACTAAACCCCGCCGTAACCTTTGGAGCTTTAAATCCCGGAGCATTGAACGTTACAGCCCCCATCAGTTTAAACGGGGCATTTCCATTCTTTCCGGAATAGTTCGGAATCTGCCCGCTTATCACATCAAGAGCTACCTTTTGTGTTAGGTATCCCCCAAGAGAATGACCAGTAATTATTATATTGGCTTGCTGTACCCCTAAATCCTTAGTCAACTTGGTATGTACTGTTTGCATAAATTTATGAGCTTCATCGATCATAGAACGAGTATCCCACTGGAATACCACCGCTGCGGCATCATAAGCAATTGTGGCTTCATCATGTGTTCCTCGAATTCCAATCACCACTGTGTTCGTAGCCGGATTATAAAATGCGACACCCCAAAATCCGAAGTGAGTAAACCACGACCCCACATCTCCATCTGCTGCAATTAACTTCCAGTTCCCGACATCTTTCTTAAACTGATCCACGTTCATTTTAGAATCTTCTTTTTTAGCAAGTTTTTTTATATCTTTTAAGAAGGTTTCTTTGAAATAATCATCATTAATTCTGGTTGCATCATCAATAATATAAGAGAGCGTATAATACTTCTCACCATTCATATACTTTAAGTTCAGATACCGATCGTAATTTAGGATATTTGTATAGGAGAACAAAGAGAAATCAAGCATCTGTTGAGCCGTAACAGTAGTACCCGGGACCATTTCAATCTCTCTCCCTTGATAAGTGGTATAATGTTTTTCAATCGTTGCAAACATTCCACTTATAATACTCGCTAAGATAACAAGGGTAATCATTAAAGGAACAGATATAATCGTCCGGAACCGAATCATAACAAATAGCACCAAAATCATAATGACAGGTGCCCATAATACCGGGTCATATTTCAAGGCTCCAAATCCCATTGAGCCAAGTAACACTAATAAGAGTATAAATCGAATCAAAATTTCCCCCTCCTGTTATGCTTGAATCGCCCATCACCTACAATCTACGACCACACTGTTTCTGTAATGTTATTTTCTCTTAAAACCAAACAACCGAATTGCAATACGTGCTACACCCCTGTTTCGATTCTTTGAACTACCCTAAAGCCATTGTGGCAGAAGTACCAATACAGAGTTAGATCCTCTGGTACCGTCTAGTGCCACTTCAAATCCGATAATCGAATTGGCTCGGATCCCCGTGATGCGATAGTGGTCAACCAGAACCGAGAACACCGTCTCGATCACTTTGCGTTTTTGTTGGATCCATTTCTCCCATGTCTCAGACGCACGATGTTTCTGGTTTTTTCGAGACGGAGTCCAAAGCGCCATTTGGTATTCTTCGTACAGCCTTTTTTGCAAGTCACGGCTAATGAATCCTTTGTCCCCAAAGTTATACGGGTGGGGAATTTGGGTCATC
>NZ_SDLD01000102.1:0-2056 GCF_013096875.1 Geobacillus sp. DSP4a
ATCTGCTCCGACGGGGGTAAGTTATACAAACGGAAATGGAACAGGATATATCGATTTCAAATGGAATCCTGTGAGTGGAGCGACGGGGTATAAAATTTGGATTTTTAACGGTTCCTACTATGAATCGCTAGATGTCGGGAACGTCACTTCTTGGACAACGAAAAACAAAAAGTATTGGCCAACCTCCACGGAAATTCAAGCAGGTAGATATAAGTTGCATGTAAACGATGGTCTTGGCACGGAATTAGCTGTTAACCCGTCCCCGGTCTATGCCAATGCAGGAACAAAATACGCAACGGCTACCAACTACTGGATTCGAGTAAGTGCCTATAACTCTCAAGGAGAAACCGTCTTTTCTGATGCGTATATGCCTAGTATTCCAGATTTGCCAGTGCCATCAGCGCCTTCGGGGTTTGCTTACAGCAACCAATTAGGAAGCAACTCGGGTTATGTCATGTTAGACTGGGATAAGATTCCTGGAGCGACAGGGTATAAAGTGTGGATTTTCAATGGACTTTACTATGAAGCATTTGATGTAGGAGACGTGGACCATTGGACGACGCAAAACAAAGGAATTTGGCCAACGCCGGAGGAAATCCAACAAGGGGATTCCAGCACCTTAACGCTGCATCATGATGGAAAAGGATTGGAACTTCCGAAAGATCCTTCCCCCATGTATGCGAAAATGGGGACAAAATACGCCACAAGCACCCATTACTACTTCCGACTCAGCGCCTACAATGCGGATGGGGAAACGGTATTTTCCAGCAATGCCTTGACGGTGAACATTCCGGAGGCGAATGAGTATTTAGGAAAAGAAGAGTACTGGTCCATCATTGATGTTCCGTATGGCAGCGTGAATGCCGCTACCGGCAATCTGATTATAGACGAAGACGATGTTTCGATTTCCGGAAGAGGACCGGGGCTTGAAATCACAAGAACTTACAATAGTTTATCCACATCGGTTGGATTGTTTGGAAAAGGATGGCATAGCGATGCGGAAATGAACATCGTGGCCCAAGGAAATGAAGCAAGATTGACGGATGAAGATGGCACGCTCCATATCTTCACAAAATTATCCGACGGCACGTATAAAGCCCCGACAGGTGTTTACTTGGAGTTAAGCGAAACAACCGATGAATATATCCTAACGACAAAAGATCAAACGAAAATCCACTTTCAAAAAAGTGATGGCAAGCTAACGAAAATCGTGGATGGACATGGGAATGCGACTACTTATAGTTATTCTAACGGAAAGCTCGTGTCGATTACGGATGCGTCGGGCAGAAAACTGAGCATCGAGTACACCGCAAGCGGAAGAATCCAGAAAATGACCGACCCAATGAACCGGACCATCACGTATGAGTATAACAACGACTTGTTAACAAAAGTAACCCAGACGGGCGGGGAAGTAACGAGATACCAATATAATGAACTTGGTCGGTTAGAGAAAGTATTGGAACCGACGCATACGGAAGAAAAACCGGTCGTTAATCAGTTCATTTATAATGGCGACAGGCTAAGCCAAGCGATTGATCCTGAAAACCGCATCTATACGATGAACTATGACCAAACAAAACGACAACTTGTCGTAACGCAACCGAATGGCCGTAAAATTCAGTATAAATTTAATGAAGCAGCGAACCCAATTCAAATTATCGAAGACGTAGATGGTTTAAACATTACGACAAGCTATGTTTATGAGGGAAATAATCTAGTAGAATCACGGGATCCGAATGATCAAAATGCAGCGAATCCTACTGAATCATATACGTATGACGCCAAGGGGAATGTGTTAACGGCGAAAGATAGTTATGGTACGGAAACATACGAGTATAACAAAAATAGTAACTATTCACCCCAGTGCTAGTGTATAAAAAAGCCCAGCACAAATAGGGCATTTCGGTCATAGAAAATGCCCTAGGTAGTGGAAAGAACTCGATCGATCGTTTCGCCTGCCAACAGAAGACATAACGAATCCCACACGTTTTTTTCGTGTTTCGTCAGTGTGGAAACGATGCTTCTTGCGATGCAAAACGACTGCGCGAATGTTTCT
>NZ_SDLD01000103.1:0-1937 GCF_013096875.1 Geobacillus sp. DSP4a
ACTGGAGGAGCATCCGTAAGTGTCATGACCCTTCCAACGTAGCCATTGAATGGCTGAGGGTAGTCAACTAGGGCTTGCCAAGCCCCCACTTCAAAAGCCGTTAGGCTTTAAGTGGTGGGTAGTTGACGTTTGGATAAGCGCGTTTTGACGAACAAGGACAGCTCTTCGGCCAGCTCGTCCGACGGCGCAAAGCCTTCTCTGAGCACGACGAACGCTTTGACAATTTCCCCTTTGACGGGATCCGGCTTCCCGACGGCGGCTGCTTCGACGACAGCCGGATGCTCAAGGAGGCAGCTTTCAATTTCGAAAGGCCCGATGCGGTAGCCGGCGCTCGAGATGATGTCGTCCGCCCGTCCTTGGAACCAGAAATACCCGTCTTCGTCTTTTGTCGCCAAATCGCCGGTCAAAAACCACTTGCCGACGAGCCGCTCGGCGGTTTTTTCAGGGTCTTTCCAATACCCCTTAAAGACGTTGGGGATCGAGTCGGTGTTAAAGGCAATTTGTCCGACTTCGCCGTCGGCGACTGGGGTTCCGTTCTCATCGAGCAGGGCCACGTCAAAGCCCGGCAGCGGCCATCCCATCGAGCCTGGCCGGACGTCCATCTCGGCGGCGTTGAAGTTTCCGATCAGCATCAACGTTTCCGACAAGCCATAATGGTCATGGATCGTAACGCCCACGTGCTCTTGGAAAAAGCGGATGACTTCCGGATTGAGCGGCTCGCCCGCCGAGCTCATGGCGCGCACGTTCAGTTGATAGCGGCGAATGACGTCCGCGCCGGCCGCCGCCATCGCCCGATACGCGGTCGGGGCGTACGCGAAATTGGTCACCCGGTATTTTTCCATCAAGGAATAGCACGTCTCCGGCTTAAACGGCCCTTCGTAAAAGACGATCGGCACGCCAAAGGCCATCGGCGCAAAGGTGCAAAAGACGAGCCCGTACGCCCAGCCCGGATCCGCCCCGCCGAAAAAGACATCGTCATCGCGCAGGCCGATCGCATAGCGCATATACGGATAAAGGAGGTGGTCGCGAAAGCCGCGGCAAGGGCGGCGGGGGCGACATGGCCGTAGAAAAAAGAGACGGCCGGTTTCGTCAGCGTATTTTGCGTTTTACCGCCGCTTCCTTTTCAAAGGAAACATGGGGACTGACCCGATACCAAATCCATAAATCATTCACGATCGAAGCGAGTTCGGCAATGTCGGCATTGAGCCGGCAGGAGCGTTCAAAATCATGCTCTTCGCCGAGTTCGTCTTGTTTTTCGTTGATTTCCCGCTCCAGGGCGGCGATGCGGTCGGGGATCATGCCGCGGATTGTTTCCCATTCCAGTAAAATCGCCTCTTGTTCGTTTGGGCTGTAGTCCTCCCAAGGCTTGTCCAGATGCGGCACGCGGATGCCGAGCCGCTTGTCGTCGATGAAGATGCCGTTCATTCTTGCCGCCTCCTTTTTTTCTATTATACGAAACATTTCCGCATATCGGTGAGGAATTTTTATTCTTTTTATCTTAATTAGGCGAGAAGACTCCCACTTCAACGAAGCGAAGCGGAGTAAGTGGGAGATGAATCGCCTTAACTATATTTTGCTGAAAATAGGATAGATTCAGTAAAATATAGTATCATATAGTTAGATGGGAGGTGAAAAAATGTATTTTTGTATCAAACAACAGCTAAATGGTTTGACCAAAGAAGAATACTTGACTCTTCGAGAACTGTGCCATATTGCCAAGAACATGTACAACGTCGGATTGTACAATGTCAGACAATACTATTTTGAACACAAGGAATTTCTTAATTATGAGAAAAACTATCATCTTGCCAAAACTAACGAAAACTATAAGCTGTTAAACAGCAACATGGCACAGCAAATTTTAAAAAAGGTCAATGAAGCCTTTAAATCTTTCTTTGGTTTAATCAGTCTTGCCAAACAAGGAAAATATGACCACA
>NZ_SDLD01000104.1:0-1907 GCF_013096875.1 Geobacillus sp. DSP4a
GCGTACCCAGTCAATGTAAGATATACACATATTTAAGAAATAATGTTAGAAACTTTGTCGAAAAATATTTTTTTGACACCCCTGAAACGGCTACAACCGTTGATATATCAACATTTATAGAGGGAGGATATGATGATACCTATGTTAATGTTACCTAGTGAAAAATATTTTGGTAATTTTGAACTGGTTTATCCATTTTATGGGGCTATGCCTACAGGTGTTACTGTTTCAGAAACCGGTCGTATTTTCGTTTGCTTCCCGAGATGGGGAGACGATGTTAAATTTACGGTGGCGGAAATTGTTGAGGATAAATTGCTGCCTTATCCTAATTTACAAACCAATTTGGTTAACCCCGAGAATATCACAAGGACTTTTATCAGTGTCCAAAGTGTAGTTGCTGATGGAAGGGGAACACTTTGGGTATTAGATACAGCTGCACCCAATTTTTCTGAACCCATTAAAGGGGGGGCAAAATTAGTCGCTGTTGATCTAGAAACGAATACAATAAGAAAAGTATATACCTTTACAGAAGATGTTGTCTTGCCTACAACTTATTTGAATGATGTCCGTTTTGATTTTCGTGTTGGAAAAGCAGGGTATGCTTATATAACGGATTCTTCTTCAACAGGACCAGGAGCTATAATCGTCGTAGATTTAGCAGATGGAAACGCCTTCAGACGGTTAAATGGGGCAAATTCAACTTCACCCGATCCCTATTTTATACCGAAAGTAGAAGGAAAAGTATTAATGAATCGAAATAAAGATGGCAGTACTTCTCCATTTAGACTGGCTTCTGACGGTATTGCGATTTCGCCTGATGGAAGGGTATTATTTTTTTGTCCACTAACCAGTCGTCATCTGTTCTCGATCACAACAGAAGCCCTGAGAGACAGAAGCATACCGGACATGGAATTACCTTATTATGTGGAGTATTGGGGAGAAAAAGGTGCATCTGATGGAATGATCACTGATGCAAAGGGAAATGTTTATGCTGGAGATTATGAACACAACTGTATCCGCAAGATATTGCCAAATGGCACAATGGAAACGATCATACATGACCCGAGAATGTTGTGGCCGGATACTTTGTCAATTGGTCCGGATCAATATTTGTATGTCATTGTGAACCAATTACATCGACAGCCTAGATTTCATTATGGAAAAGACTTACGACAGAAACCTTATAGTTTACTTCGTATCAAAATTGATGAATTTCCTGCTCCGACCTTTTGATAATAAATAAACTTAAAATTAGGAACAGTTTATTTGGTAAATGTTAAACTGTTCCTTGAAATTTTTATAATGTTGGTAAGTTCAATTCTGTATTTATATTTCGGACTTACGATATATCTGGTTGAACATTTTTTTGTTTATGGTTTAAAAAATACTATCGCTTTATTATGGAGAGCTTAGTGACTCCTCCCTCAATGTCGTAAACAGTAGAAGACCTCGACCACACAAGGTACATTGTGATCGAGGTCTTCTACTACTAGTTTTTGGTCGGAGTCACTATGAAAGTCTGGATAGTGATCTATTGATGACTTATTGGTTAAATGCTATTATTAATAACCAAGAAGTAAAGAAACCAAGAAATAAAAAAGTAAAGAACCCGTGGTGCTAGTTGAGTCTTAACGCTCAACTAGCCCAAGAACAACAAGGGAGTAAGCCAGTAAAATACCATCCAGTGCCGTTTCAAATCCAGAAACCGAGTTCGCTCGAATCTCGGTGATCCGATACGAATCGACTAAAATCGAAAACACGGTTTCAATCACTTTGCGTTTGTTTTTTGCAAGCAAAAAGTGCAGAGAATTGCAAGAAAAAATACATAGGCTTGCTGGCTCAATGAATTTACCTTTCAACCGAGTGAGAAGGGAGCGACTGAACGGCAGAAAGCGCGTGCCGTAAGC
>NZ_SDLD01000105.1:0-1888 GCF_013096875.1 Geobacillus sp. DSP4a
ACTCACATTTCGCACCCTAACAAGGTCAAAACAAAGGATTTTTTATTTAGTTTTTCAGAATAACTTTTTGACCAACACAACGAGCGATGGCTATCCTTTTTTTACCATCGCTGGTCGTTCCGTATGACGTTACACGTAAATGCTCTCATCCAGCCCCAACCCCTGCAGAATCCTTCGTTGTTCAGGGGTGAGGGAGCGATCCAGTGAGCGTTGGATGCGCCCATCGGGCAGCTCCAGGAGGACGACGTTCACATATTGAAACAGCTGAAAAATCGCCTGTCCCGTCGGCCGGGTCAGCTTGCGGCCTCCAGGACCCTTCAACGGGTGTTCTGGAGTAATAAACTGACGCACTCGGCGCTGAAAAACGCGGTAAATCGCCAAGGCCAACAGAAACAAATAGCCTAATACTGCGACCCGTTCTGGTTTTTTGACGTAAATCTCATCCGTGAAAAACGGATCTTTCAAAAAAGCGAAGTTCATTTCCACCGAGATCTGCCCTTTATATAGCTTCAAGATCTCTTGGGCATCCATTTGTTGGCCCTTCCATTCCTCCGGAACGGTCGTGACGAGGACAAACCGGGACGCTTTCCGTCTTGCCTGTTCCCACGCGTTTTGGTCGAATTCGACGTCAAGGCGCAAGAGATACCGCGTCTCCATCTCGGGTTCCACCCCTTTTTTCGGCCGTCCGCGCCGTTTTTTCGGGCGTACGATCTCTTCGACCGCGGCCTTGACCTGATGAAACCGTGGGCGAAGGGACATCTTGAGGGACGCCAAGGCTTGTTCAGCGTCTTCCCGGCACGAGAAAGGGTGGCGCTCCCAATGGGCTTGTTCCTCGCGAAGAAGCTCCGCTTCTTTGGTTCGTTCTTTTTCGAGCGTCTTTCCTTTTCGCTGGTCGAGCGCACTCGATTCGACGACGATCAGCCGAACGGGGTGGCCTTCATAGGTGGAGGATGTTTCCCATACCCGGTACGTGGCGCCGTTTCTCTCCGCCAGCGTAAAGGGTTCGCTCCACGGGATGTGAGGCGAATCGGCCTCCGCTAATGCCCGTTTCACGATCCGAAGCGACGAAGGGCCTCGGGTGATCAAAAAGGCGTTGGCCGCTTTGGTTTGCGCCAGAGTGTCTTTTGTCATCGCGGCGGAATCGGCCACGTAAATCCATTCGTCTTCCATCTTGGCTTGTTTGAGCTGTTCGTGGACACGGGACAGCACCTCCGGATTCCACGTTTTGTCAGGCAGGTTGCCGTCGTGCACATCGCCGTAAAACGGGATGCCGTCCTCGTTGCCGACCAGTCCGAAACCGATCTGTTTTTGCCAACGATGATGGCGGTTATAGCCATGTGTGATCTGCAAAGCCTCTAACGAGGCCGATTCATACGCGCCGTAAACGGTCTTGTCCGTCGTATCGGCGTGGAAGGCTCGGAGGGAAAGGCCTTCTTTGCGATAAATATGAATCAAGCAAGTGCTGATGACGTTGTGAATGCCAGCCTCATACAGGCGATCGAGATGACGGGCCAACGCATCGTCGTTCAACCAGGAAGGATGGAGACCGGGACGGATGAGTTTCTCTAGATCGACCTCCTGAGCCCATCGTTCCACGTGAACGAGGGCTTGCCGGCCGTCAAACAGATTGTAGATGATGGCCTGAACGGCATCGCTGACTCGAGTCTGGCACTGTGGATCAACGGGAACGAGATGGTCAATCAATTGGGGCAGGCCCAGTTTCTTGAATAGGGCACTTATTATATTCAAATAATCATTACGATAGACCTTTTTGACTTGAACGTTCATGAGAGAAAAACTCCTTCACTTTCCTTGTGTGTCAAGGATTCATTCGACATCGGAACGAAAAAATCCTCCCGATTTTCGTTGGGAGGGTGCGAAATGTGAG
>NZ_SDLD01000106.1:0-1847 GCF_013096875.1 Geobacillus sp. DSP4a
AGGTATTGTCAAAAGTTTATCCTCCACACTCACGGTTTTCCCTTGAGTTTCAACGGTTGGAAGAAAAAAAGCTTGCCACCCCCGTTGTTTTCGGCCATCATTGAGGTAACGACACCCAACAGCCAAAACAAAGGAGTGACAAGCTTTGTTACCTCAATTATTAGCCTATTTGCTCGAAATAATCAAGACCCAATATCAAATCATTGTGTATTTGATGGGTGTGATCGTGGGAAAATCCTTGAATCTCGAGGACTTGGACGAACCCATCCAAAAGCCGTACCGGAAACTTCAGGTCGATGACCTTCCGATCATCGATGTGCCGGAAACCCTTGATTACCGGAAGCTGTTGGCAGACTATGAAGCCCAGCACGGACGTCCTTTACGGCCCATCCAGCGCCGCGCGAATGCGAAACACCGTGTTCCGGATTCGTTGACCTGCCCTCGCTGCCAGGCTCCCTCTTCTTACCTGTACGCCAATAACGGCGGAAAAGGGCAATACCAATGCAAAGTGTGCCAGTGCCGGTTCAACCACCGAAATCGGTTCACCAAGCAAGCGGTCTTTCGCTGCCCGCACTGCAAAAAGACGCTGGAAAAAATCAAGGAACGCAAAGAATACAACATCTATAAGTGCAAGAACAACGCTTGCCCGTTTTACCAGGCCAACCTTCGCCGGATGACGAAGAAGGAGCGCCAACAGTTTCAACAGGATCCTCAAGCCTTCAAGGTGCGGTATTTGTTTCGAGAGTTCTTGTTTGACTTTCTCCCGTTGGCTTCCTCGTCGCTCATCAAGCCGAAGGTCGATTTGTCCCGGCTGGCTGCGTCGCCGCACGTGTTGGGGCTCGTGTTGACGTACTACGTCAACTTTGGGATGTCCTCGAGGGAGACCGCCGCCGCCATGAAGGACATCCATGGCGTCTCGATCTCCCATCAGACGGTGCTCAACTACGCCAACAGCGTCGCGCTTTGGATCAAGCCCTTTGTCGACCGGTTCCCGTATGAGCTGTCCGGTTCGTTTTGCGGGGACGAGACGTATATTCGCGTCAAAGGGCGCTGGCATTACCTGTTCTTTATGTTTGACGCCGTCAAAAAGATCGTGCTGTCGTATCGCGTCTCGCCCAACCGGGACACGCTCTCGGCCATCAAGGCCATCGATGATGTCCTCAGGAAGCTAGCGTCCCTCCCAGACGACTTGTCGTTCGTCGTGGATGGCAACCCGATTTACCTGCTGGCGCAACACTTCTTCGCCCAACACGGGATTTCATTTGACGTCCGCCAAGTGATCGGGCTGACCAATGAGGATCCGGTCTCGGAAGAGTTTCGCCCTCTCAAGCAGATCATCGAGCGATTCAACCGGACCTTTAAAGGCAACTACCGCCCGACCCATGGGTTTGGTGCGGAAGAAGGCTCGGTGTCCTTTGTGACGCTGTTTGTGGCGTATTTCAACTTTCTGCGCCCACACAGCGCGCTCGAAGGCCGGGTGCCGGTCGTCATCCCGGAACTGGCGGATCTTCCGCATATGCCGGCCCGGTGGACGAAGCTGATCGCCATGGCACAAGCGTTTCTCCAACAAGAGGCGGCCTGACTTTTTTGTCCTCCGGAGCCCGTTGAACAGAACTCCTGCCGGATTCGGCGAAGCGAACCCTTGACCAACCGAACACCGCCAAAGGTAAAATTCGGTCATGGCAAGGGCGGCTTTCTTATTGCCTTCTTTTTTGTCCCCGTCGCCCTTGACGACTCTTCCGCACCTTTGGCGGGTGTTGGTCAAGGGCGAATCCGGCCCTCCGCATGCCCCACGATGCTCAATGGGATGATCTGTGTGGAGTTTTCATAGAACTTTTGACGCTACC
>NZ_SDLD01000107.1:0-1821 GCF_013096875.1 Geobacillus sp. DSP4a
CCCCCGGTCATCCACGAAGCAGGCGTAGTGGGTTCGTTTCGCGATATCGATGCCCACGACAAGCGTTTGTTCCGTAACTTGATCAATTTTATAGTTTTGTGTACAATTCATCTGAAGTCCTCCTTGGCATGATGGTAGGTATTGTTTGACACCCCTGCATCATACCAAGAGGGCTTTTTTTGATCAAGTCCCCGGAAAAGCTCCTAACGGGAATGCTCCTCTAAAAATTGGAGAAGTTTGGAACCATAACCTTTACCTTGAATTTCATTATTGATGCATAATTCTGCTAAATAAAAAGTTATTCCTTGATATGTTTTTTTGCTGTTTCCTGCTATAAAACCAATTGGAGTTTCATTGTTTTTCCAAAAAAATCCCGTAAAATTAGGAGTATGTAACAAATCCGTAAGCCTTTCTTTAGCAGTTTCATACGTCCAACTTTCATTCCAAGGCTCACTATTAAAAACTTTAATATATAGTTCAATACATTGTTCCAAATTATCTGTTGTAATTGGTACAACTGTTTCTGCCACTAAAAATTCCTCCTCCCAATATAATTCTTCAACTCCCCTGCCCTTAGCCAAACATTAAACAAGTTTCACCACAGATGATGGAAGTTAATTCATTCTTCCATGGGAGACAACCATACCGCATCTATGCATCACCATCAGAAGAATGAAAATGTGAAATATATTATGTCTATACTGCTCTTATAGCTGAAGTCAGAGGTCGATTACAAACTGATACTTCGAGTTCGTATGGGAGTGTTACCTTTTTGGATTCAGAAATTTTCAGGATAGTAGATAGTAAAACAGGAAACTTTGTTAATTAAATAAGAACCTCAATCTCTTTTACAAAAACAGCTTTACCTGTAATTTCTACTTCATATGAATCCTCATTTTTCATCACATTTACTTCTACTCTTCCATCTCTTCCAATTTCCTGACCTTGTTCAATTAAAAGGTTTAGGTTTAATACGTTATTATCTGCGATATATTTTGCATAATATGCGCCCATTACCCCAGAAGCAGTTCCTGTTACTGGGTCTTCAATCGTGCCAGAGAAAGGCGAAGAAAAATGTCGAGCATGCATATGTGCATTTGAATCATAAGTTTCTAAACAAAAAGGGTGGACAGAAGCCATTGGCATTTCTTTCAATATACTTGGGAAGAGCTTATTATTGGGTTTCATTCTTTTGAAAGCACTTAGGGTTTTTATTGGAATTAATAAAGTCCAAGTACCTGTACTTCCGTATAAAATCGGTAAGTTCGGTTCTATATCGTCTTTTTTCAGCCCTATGGAAAAGGCTAAATCTTCAACTGAACCATTAAATTCTTTAAATTGTGGAGATGCTTGTTTCATCGTTATGTCTATTTCGTTTTGTGAATTTCGATTTATTCTTATTGGCAGAACTCCTGCTTTGGTTTCTATTGTTAAATCACTCTTTTCTTTTAGTAATTCTTTTGTTTTTAATGCATAAATAGCAGCCATTGTTGCATGACCACATAGATTCATTTCATGTCCAGGTGTAAAATAACGAATTCTAACGTCCGCTTTATCAGATTTAAGAGGGAAAGCTGTTTCATTAAAGCCTACTTTTAACGCTATTTCTTGCATTTCCTTTTCAGTGAATTGGTCTCCATCTAAAACTACACCTGCTGGATTCCCCATATTTGGCTCATTACTGAATGCATCGTGTAACTATTCAGCCACATCATAAAGTGAGCTGAATATTTTCTTCTTTCCTTGTCTATGATGTGAATACTGATAGACAAGGAGGTGAATCACATGTTGACGGTACAACAAGCTGTATTTACAGTTGAG
>NZ_SDLD01000108.1:0-1794 GCF_013096875.1 Geobacillus sp. DSP4a
GGGGCTGACCCAAAAGTCCGCCAAAAAGCGGACTTTTGGAGTCAGCCCTCTCTGGTTTTTGTATATTTTACCAAACGGAACAAAATTCCGACTCTGTTCTCCCCCTCATTTACGCCACCAAGGACAATTGCTTGTCCCTAGCGGCTTTTTTGAGAAGATTGTGGGCAGCACAAACCAGCCCCCATTCGATGGAAACTTTTTGGAGGCCTCGCAGGACAAAGCGACGAAACCCGCGATTTTGTTTGATTTGCCCAAATACACTCTCAATGTCGGTTTGGCGTTGGCGGTATCGGGCTTGCCCTTCTTCACTCTCCAACCGTTCGCGGGCTTTCTGTTTTTGTTCATGATAGACGGGGTTCCATTGCGTGGTTCGTCCATACTTGGAAGTCGTGCAGGCCGAACGGAACGGACATCCTTCGCATTCATGGCATTGGTAGTGTCGGGTGACCGAGGTGTATCCTGATTCCGTGGTCTGTTTCGAAGTTCCGGTGCGAACCAGCTTTTTCCCATTGGCGCAAATCCAAACGTCTTCTTCTTCCACATAGGTCCAATTCTGCTGATGATGCGGATTTTTCTTGACCTTGCGCGTGTTCTCCTTCTCATACGTATGGTACTTGATCAAGGCCGATATGTGCTTCTCTTCCAGCTTCACGTAGTTCTCTTCCGAGCCATAAGCCGCGTCAGCGATCAAACGTTCGGGTTCCACGCCGTACTTCTCTCGAACGGTCTCCAAATGCGGGAGAAGACAACGAGTGTCGCCCGGCCTCTGATGAAGGGAATACCCCAAAATAAATTGGCCGGAAGAACCCACCTGTACGTTATAGGCCGGCTTGAGCTGGCCGTTTCGCATGTGATCCTCCTTCAACCGCATGAAGGTGGCATCCACATCGGTCTTGGAATAGCTGTTGCGATCCCCGCATACATGGAGTTGGTGTTCATACTTTTCACTGCGGGGCAAGTAGTCCTCCTTCATCTTCTTGATGGCCTTCTTCAACGGTTGGTTGTCCGGCTCGGCCTCCAACCGTTTTTCCCACTCCTCGGTTTTCTTTCGGATTTCTTCTGACGTAAAGGCCGGCGAAGGGTCGATGTCTTCCGCCTTTTCTTCTTCCACGATCGCCTCGATCTGGGCAATCAGCCGATCGACATTGGCTTGGAGTTTCTCCTGGTACTTCTCAGCCGATTTGCGCCAAACGAAGGTGTACCGGTTGGCATTCGCTTCAATTTTCGTTCCATCCACAAAATAATCTTCCATCTTGACATAGCCGTCGGCCACGAGCAGCGTGATCATTTCCCGGAACAGGTCGTCAATCAGGTCTTTCATCCGCTCCGAACGAAACCGATTGATGGAGCGGAAGTCCGGCTTTTGAAATCCACTTAGCCACATGAGGGGAAGATGGACTTCGAGCTGCCGTGCAATCTCACGGCCATGATACATTTTTTGGGTGTAAGCGTAAAGGAGAATTTTGGTCATCATTTTCGGATGATAGGCGGAGGCGCCCCCTCCTTTGTAGTAAGCAAGAAACGTCTCCATCGGGATGCGTTCAACCATCTCATGAACCACGTGGGCCATGTTATCCCGTGGAATGAGATCGGCGATGTTGCTTGGCAAAGAGAGGTTGTCCATGGTATACTCTTTAAAGGAAATATGATCATGTTTCATAAAAGAATCGCCCTTCTTTCGGTGGTAGTGGTTTTGGTGACTCTATTCTACCAGAAAAAAGGGCGATTCTTCTATATTTGAGGCAAAAAAGTGGGGGCTGATCCCAAAACGCATTCGCGTTTTGGGTCAGCCCC
>NZ_SDLD01000109.1:0-1720 GCF_013096875.1 Geobacillus sp. DSP4a
CGCTCCGGCTTCCCAGGCTCCCACCTATCCTGTACAAGCGATACCAAAATTCCATATCAGGCTGCAGTAAAGCTCCACGGGGTCTTTCCGTCCTGTCGCGGGTAACCTGCATCTTCACAGGTAGTATGATTTCACCGGGTCTCTCGTTGAGACAGTGCCCAAGTCGTTACACCTTTCGTGCGGGTCGGAACTTACCCGACAAGGAATTTCGCTACCTTAGGACCGTTATAGTTACGGCCGCCGTTTACTGGGGCTTCGGTTCGCACCTTCAGCCTTGCGGCTTAAGCGCTCCCCTTAACCTTCCAGCACCGGGCAGGTGTCAGCCCCTATACTTCGCCTTTCGGCTTCGCAGAGACCTGTGTTTTTGATAAACAGTCGCTTGGGCCTTTTCACTGCGGCTCTCTCGGGCTCATCACCCAAGAGAGCACCCCTTCTCCCGAAGTTACGGGGTCATTTTGCCGAGTTCCTTAACGAGAGTTCTCCCGCGCACCTTAGGATTCTCTCCTCGCCTACCTGTGTCGGTTTGCGGTACGGGCACCTCTCACCTCGCTAGAGGCTTTTCTTGGCAGTGTAGGATCGGGGACTTCGGGACCAATGGTCCCTTCGCCATCACGGCTCAGCCTTTATGCCAGACGGATTTGCCTATCTGGCAGCCTAACCGCTTGGACAGGCTATTCCAGCAGCCTGCTCGCCCTACCTTCCTGCGTCCCCCCATTGCTCAAACGGTGAGGAGGTGGTACAGGAATCTCAACCTGTTGCCCATCACCTACGCCTTTCGGCCTCGGCTTAGGTCCCGACTAACCCTGAGCGGACGAACCTTCCTCAGGAACCCTTAGGCTTTCGGTGCAGAGGATTCTCACCTCTGTTTTCGCTACTCACACCGGCATTCTCACTTCTAAGCGCTCCACGAGTCCTTCCGGTCTCGCTTCGGCGCGCTTAGAACGCTCCCCTACCGATGACCAGCGGTCATCCCACAGCTTCGGTGGTACGTTTAGCCCCGGTACATTTTCGGCGCAGAGTCACTCGACCAGTGAGCTATTACGCACTCTTTAAATGATGGCTGCTTCTAAGCCAACATCCTGGTTGTCTAAGCAACTCCACATCCTTTTCCACTTAACGTACACTTAGGGACCTTAGCTGGTGGTCTGGGCTGTTTCCCTCTCGACTACGGATCTTATCACTCGTAGTCTGACTCCCAAGGATAAGTCATTGGCATTCGGAGTTTGACTGAGTTCGGTAACCCGATGAGGGCCCCTAGCTCAATCAGTGCTCTACCTCCAAGACTCTTCCCTTGAGGCTAGCCCTAAAGCTATTTCGGGGAGAACCAGCTATCTCCAGGTTCGATTGGCATTTCACCCCTACCCACACCTCATCCCCGCACTTTTCAACGTGCGTGGGTTCGGGCCTCCAGTAGGCGTTACCCTACCTTCACCCTGGGCATGGGTAGATCACCTGGTTTCGGGTCTACGACGACGTACTAAGCGCCCTATTCAGACTCGCTTTCGCTGCGGCTCCGTCTCTTCGACTTAACCTCGCACGTCATCGTCACTCGCCGGTTCATTCTACAAAAGGCACGCCATCACCCATAAACGGGCTCTGACTACTTGTAGGCACACGGTTTCAGGTTCTCTTTCACTCCCCTTCCGGGGTGCTTTTCACCTTTCCCTCACGGTACTGGTGCACTATCGGTCACTAGGGAGTATTTAGCCTTGGGAGATGG
>NZ_SDLD01000010.1:0-69917 GCF_013096875.1 Geobacillus sp. DSP4a
AAATCCGTTTTCAGGCGGAATTTGAAAATATGATAGCCAGCAAACGAATGAAGAACCAAATCTTCTTTTGTTGACTCGTTAAATGCAATATTTTGCAGGTCTATGCTCGGAAAAATGTTTTTGTGAAGAATTTTGTTGTCTTTTTTCTTATAGACGGCGGCAACATCCTTCGCTTTTATCGATTGTACGTCATTGCCTGCCGCCTCTAAAATAGAATAGGAAATCGAATATCCATTGTAATGGAACGTGGCGTATTCTCCATCGACCATCTTTTTATAAAAGTTTGTCTCCAAAATGGTATTCTCTGTTTCAACGTAATTCGTATTATTGGTGCTATCCGTTAGGCTAGAAGATACTTCCTCAAATAGTTTTTGTCCCTTTTTCTTCACATGAATAGGCTCAAAGTAAATCTTCTTGGTAAACGTGCCATCGCCGTTGTAGTAAACCTTTGTATTCTCAGTTCTTTCTTCTATGATTTCCCCTGGCTTGAGATCACGTTTCAGAGCTTCCGGCACCTTTGGCGGCCCCTCTTTTGGCGCCACACGGTCAACCCCTGATCGGATCGTTTCGGCAAGCCCCTTTGTCGGGACGCTTGGCATCACTAAAGCCCATACGATCATCCAAACCAACCATCGTCGCAAACGAATGTTTCTCATATGCTCTCCTTCCCGATTTCCATTACTTTTACAATCAAATTGTATCTTTCCTGCTCCCTGCCATCCATCATTTTCGACAGACAAAGTTCGACATGGCTTTGGGCTGGAACGTCTATAATCCTAATAATGAATGTTGAGATGTTTCCCTTTTTTATTTATTTGAGAACGAGCATAGAAGAAGAGGTAGGCTTTTGAAACGACCCTTTGCAAAACCGTTACAAGGAATTCATGCCCATTTCACATCATGCTTGTGCAATGAAAAAGCAATACCGCCTAACCAAAAGAAAAAACCCCAAACGGTCATGGATGCCTCCCGTTTGGGGTTCGCTCAAGAATAGAGCACGATCATCGCGATGAAAAAGTACGCCGCGTTGGCGATTTCCAGCATGCCAAGTTTCATGATCGGCAGCGACTTGCCATATAAATAGACGGCGCGGATGACGCTCGGTGCATAGGCCAAGACGGCGAACGGCTCGCCGATGGCGATGAGGCCGACGATCAACAGGGCGTGGTAGCCCCATGACAGCCATTTGTACCGCTCATTTTTCTTTTCGCGAATCATCGTTTTTACGTAAAACGTGCTGCCGATGAAAAAGAGGAAGGAAAACAGGGCGAGTTCAAACGCTTCGATCGTCAACTCCCCGCGTCCGGCGTAAAAGGCGGCGAGGCCGCCGATGCAAAACGCCGCGATGGCGGCTACATCATTCCAAAAGGCGCGATCGTTCTTTTTCTTGCTGTAGTACGTGTTCACCAAGAAAAACGGCACCATGGCGAGCCCGAAGTAGAAAAGCGCCGGCTGTTGCCAAAGAGAGACGGCAAGCGCCGCGGCGGCGATGGCGCCGTAGCGGATAGCAGCGGGCACGTACGGGTCGTTCCGCTTCGTTTTCACCGCCATCAAAAGCGGATACGTCGCCAAATAGAGCGCGACCCAAGCGACAAAGAGCGGCGCGTGAATCCACGAGAGTCCGCCCGCGTACGCCCCGAGCCAAAACGGGATGATGAGCATCGCCCAGGCGCCGTGTTGTTTTGGCATCACCCATTTGCTTTTGTTCGCCATCCGTCTCATCCTCCGCTTACCGGTGGAATAAAGGCGACCGTGTCGCCGGCGTGAAGCGGCGCTTCGTCGCGGACATACTCCTCGTTGACCGCTGTCATGACGCGCCCGAGCGAGATGCCGTAGCGCTCTTCCACTTCGTCTTTCAGTTTTTTCACCGTTTCCGGAACATTCGGCCACATCACTTCCCGCTCGCCGATTTGCTCGCCCAAATGGGCGAAAAACAATAGACGGATCATTCCTCTTTCACCTCCGGTTTTCCGGACGGATACGCCGTTGTTTCAAGCTGGTCGCCCACCCAGGCGCTTCCGTCCTCCCATTGCTCTTTTTTCCAAATCGGCACGATTTGCTTGATCCGCTCAATGGCATAGCGGTTCGCCTCATACGCTTCGGCGCGGTGCGGCGAGGAAACCGCGATGACGACGGCGATGTCGCTGATCTTAAGCCGCCCGATCCGGTGGGTGATGGCGGTTTTCGCCCCTGGCCATTTTTCGGCGATTTCCGCCCCGATTTGCGCGAGCATTTTCTCGGCCATCGACACGTACGCCTCATATTGCAAAAAGAGCGTCCTCTTGCCGTTCGTCCATTCGCGCACCGTCCCGGCAAAGACAGCGACCGCCCCCGCTTCCGGGCGCATCACTTTTTTCATCACATCCTCGACCGAAATCGGCCGGTCGGTAATGGCAAACAACGGTTCGGTCATGTTCGTGTTCTCACCTCGTTCATGAGCCATGGAATATATTCGTCATCATCGGCCAGCGAAAACACCGGGTGCGCTAGCGGCCCTTCGAGCGGCTCCCAGGCGATGACGGCGCGGATGTTGGCGAGGTGCTGAAGCGACGCCCAATCTTCCCAAGTGCGGACGAGCACGACTTTCGGGTGCCGCTCTTGTTTGTAGCCTTCGACCAACACGAGATCGAGCCGAAGCGGCGCATAAAGCGCCAACACATCATCCAACCGCCACAACGGGCGGCGGAGATGAAGCTGCAAAAGCCCGTCTCCTTCCACCGCCGTCGCCGCCGCCCCAGCCCGCTCGTGGCGGACGGAATCGACGCCTTCCGGCCGCGCGGGCTCGCCGCCATGGCCGTGGTGCTTCACCGTCCCGACGCGCCATCCTTCCCGGACAGCGGCCGCCACCCATTTTTCCATAAGCGTCGTTTTGCCGCTATGTTTATAGCCGACGACTTGCCAGACGTTCATTCGCTTGACCCCTCATCGTCATCCAAAAGCCATACGTCCACCTCATCGCCAACCGCAAACCCTCTCGTTCCGCCCGGCAGCACCATCAAGGCGTTCGCAAAGGCAAGCGAGGTGACGATGTTCGACTTGTCCATGCCGACCGGCTTCACGACAAGCCGACCGTCAACCGCCTCGACCCGGCTGCGCACGAAGCGGGTGAACGGGTTCGGCTTCGGAAAATCGGCGCCGAGCGTGGCCTTCACTTTTTTCAAATACGGCTTGGGGGAAAACAAGCGCGTCCGCACGACCGGGCGGACAAACAGTTCATAGCCGACGTAGCACGCTGACGGGTTTCCGGATAGACCGAACAGCAGCTTGCCATCAATCTCGGCGACGGTCGTCACGCTCCCCGGGCGCATGGCGATTTTGTTAAACAACACGTTCGCTCCGAGCCGCTTGTAAATGGCGGGCAAATAATCGAAATCCCCGACCGAGACGCCGCCGGTCGTAATGAGCATGTCCACTTGATCGAGCGCCTGGCGCACAGCGTGAAAACACGCATCGAGGTCGTCGGCGAGCTGGCCGAAATAAATCGGCTCGGCGCCGCTTTTGAACACCTGAGCCTCGATCATGTAGGCGTTGCTGTTGCGGATTTTTCCCGGCACAAGCGGTTCAGAGACGTCGAGCAGTTCGCTTCCAGTCGCAAAAATGCCAATCTGCGGCTTTTTCGCCACCTTCACTTCGGCGTAGCCGAACGTCGCCAAGAGCGCCGCCACCCCGGGATTGATGCGCGTTCCTTTTTCGACAAGCGGCTGCCCTTTTTTCGCATCTTCCCCTTGAAACGAAATGTTGTCGCCAGGGCGGAACGGGCGTTTAATGGCCATATACGTTTTTCCATCCCGCTCGTACTGTTTGGCGAGCTCCAACATGACGACCGCATCGCATCCTTGGGGAATTTGCGCCCCGGTCATCAAGCGCACCGCTTGAAACGGGCCGACGGGCTGCTTCGCCACTTGCCCGGCGCCAATCGTTTCGATCACTTCAAACTCAACCGGACGATCCAGCCCCGCTCCTTCCGAGTCGGCGGCGCGAATGGCAAATCCGTCATACGGCGAGCGGTCAAACGGCGGCACGTCATGGTCAGCACGCAAATCTTCGGCCAAATAGCGGCCATACGACTGGCGAAGCGGCACTGTTTCCTCTTCTCCCACTCCGGCATAACGCATCACCCGATCAATCGCTTCCGCTACAGGAATCGGGGTTCGTCTTTCGACCATCTCTCTCTCTCCTTTCGATCATACGGCTGGCGGCAACCATATCGTTCTTTCAACGTTGTTGCCATTGTTGCAGCTGTTTTATGCCTTCTGCCAACTTTTCATCAACGACGCTCGCATCGGCAATATGCCGCAAAATCATCTCCCGCGTTTCGCCAAACAAAGCGGCGGACTGTTCGAGCTCTTGCCTCACTTTATCCGCATAGCGGTATTGTTCCTGAATATAGTTTAGCACGTCTTGGGCTCGATTTTCGACTTGATCGATCAGCTCCATCATCGCCGACCATTTGCGAGCTGTATGGATGCTCATTTGGACAACCGTTTCGATCAAAGATGAAATGGCTTCCGTTTGCTCTAGCGACCGCTCGATTTCCTGCTGCACGGCATCGGTTAGCTGGTGAATCGTTTCCGTGCTGTCCGCCGTATGCTCAGCCAATTTCCTCACTTCAGCGGCGACGACGGAAAACCCTTTGCCATGCTCCCCGGCGCGAGCGGCTTCGATCGAGGCGTTTAACGCGATCAAATTCGTCTGGCCAGCGATTTCTTTGATCACTTTCACAATTTGTTCAATTTCTTGCGAGCGGCCGCGCAACCGATGCATCGCGGCCGATGTCGTTTCCATCTCACTGCCGAGCCGCCCCATCGCCTGCTCCATTTCTTCCGACATGCGGATACCTTCTTTTGCGGCTGCGACCATCTGACCCGCCGTCTCCACCAACGCGTTCCCTTGTTCGCATAAACGGTCGGAAATCGCATATGATGACTTGCTGAGCGTACTGACATTATCAACCTTTTCTTTCGTTCGGTCAACCAGCTGGCCTAATACATGGTGTTGCCCGTTGACCACCTCATGCTGGTGAACGATTTCCTGCAACTCCCCGAGCAATCCTGCCACCGTCTCATGAATGGCTTCCTTTTGTCTCGTGAGCTCGTCTTTCATCTCAGCGAGTTGCCGCTCCAGTTCTGTTTTTTCCTCCTCCCACTGCCTTCCCTTCACCAACGCCCACATATCCGTCTCCCCTTTTCCTTCTCTTGATTGGCTTCTGTTGTCAACACGTTGTATGTTATCTGCTGAACATGTCCGTTCTCATCCACGAAAGCAGACACCGCCTCTGCAAAGAGTCAGCAGAAGTCTGCTTTTTTTCATTGTACGATAAAGAAGAAACGTGCTGTTGTGACGTTTATCACATGGATCGATGTCCACTTTTTTTTACGTATGTGAGATCCGTCACAACACCTTCGCGGAAAACACGGTATGCTGAAGCTGTAACGATTGGATCAATGGAGGGATGATGAATGGAACAGCGGTTTACTGAACAATCATTGATTGGCGATATTGTTACTCAATTTCCGAAAGCAGCTGATTTGTTTAAAGCGCGGCGCATCGATTTTTGCTGCGGCGGGCAGCGCCCGTTAAAAGAAGCCATCGAAGAGCGCGGACTCGATGGCGAAGCGCTCCTTCGCGAGCTGAACACCCTTTACGCGGAGGCGCAAAACAAGCCGACCGGAAACTGGAACGAAGCGCCGCTAGCCGACTTGGTCGAGCATATCATCAACACGCACCACCGCTATTTGAACGAGGAGCTGCCGCAGCTCAGCCCGTATGTCACGAAAGTGTTGCGCGTGCACGGCATGCACCATCCGCATCTGTCCCGCGTGCATAAATTGTTTCATGAGTTAAAAACGGAGCTTGAGCAACATCTCATTAAAGAGGAAACGGGCGCATTCCCGCTCATTTTGCAATTTGCCGACAACCCATCGCCGGAAAACCGGGAGGCGGTCGAGCAGGCCGTTCGCGAACTCGTCCATGAGCATGACGCAGCCGGCGATTTGATGAAAGAAATTCGTGAAATCACAAACGACTTCACCCCGCCGGAAGACGCGTGCGGCACGTACCGGCTCGTCTACAACCGACTCGCGGCGCTCGAAGACGATTTGTTTACCCACATCCATTTGGAAAACAACATCCTCTTCCCGCGCGTGTTGGCGGCGGTGAAGGCATAAGCAGACGAAGCCATTCCCCCATTTCTAAGGTAAAGGCAGGCGCATCGAGCGATAAAAAGCAGGGCTGCTTCTTTGACGAAAAGAGCAGCCCCGTTTCTTTGTTATCCCCCAATATACGACATTTCAATTTTCGGCCGTTGTTTCGCCGTCTCTGCCGTCCGTTCTTCCGAATAGCGGTCTGTCCGCTCGCTCCAAATGGCGGCGATCAGCGCCTTCAGCTCTTCTTTCCCCGCGCCGGCGCGCAGTTTTTCTTTCAAAGACACACCTTTTGAGGCAAAGAGGCACGTATACAGCTTGCCATCGGCGGAAATGCGCGCCCTCGTGCAGCTTTGGCAAAACGTTTCCGTCACGGAGGCGATAAAGCCGACTTCCACGTCCGTGCCGACGTAGCGGTAGCGGCTTGCCACTTCGCCGAAGTACTCGTGTTCGATCGGCTCGAGCGGGTGCATGGCGTTGATTTGCTCATACATCTCTTTTTTCGTCACGACATGGGAGTAATCCCAGCCGTTCGTCGTGCCGACATCCATAAATTCAATAAAGCGGAGCGGGATGCCCCAGTCTTTAAAGTAAGCTGCCATCGGCACGATTTGCGAGTCGTTCCACCCTTTTTTGACGACCATGTTCACCTTGACGCCGAGCCCTGCCGCCCGGGCGGCTTCGATGCCTTTTAACACCGGGGTGACGCCGACGCCGATGCCGTTCATTTTGCGGAAAATGTCATCATCCAACGCATCCAAGCTGACGTTGACGCGCTTTAGCCCGGCTGCTTTCAGCCGCTGCGCCCATTTCACTAAATGGACGCCGTTGGTCGTCAAGCCGATATCGTGCAGGCCGGGAATCGCAGACAGCCGCGCAACAAGCGCGTCCAAATCGCGCCTTAAGAGCGGTTCGCCGCCCGTCAAGCGGATTTTTTCGACGCCAAGCTCGACAAAGCATTCCGAAAGAAGCGCCATTTCCTCGACCGTCAACAGCTCGCCTTCCGCCAAAAAGCGAAAATTCGGCCCGAACACTTCGGCCGGCATGCAATAGACGCAGCGAAAATTGCATTGGTCGATCACTGATAACCGCAAGTCGCGAAGCGGGCGGGACAGGCGGTCCATGACGTTCGTTCGGTTGCGCTCGCTCATCGCGCTCCCTCCTTTCTGTTTCGTTCGCCTCATGATGTTGCCAGGCGGCTTTGTTTATTCTCGTAAACGACCGAGTTTCGTCGCAAAGACCAATAAACTGAATGACAATCCGATCGTGACCGCCACCCATGCCCACGCTAACTCCATTCGCCCCGATTCCATGGCCATATAGACGGCGGTCGGGATCGTTTGCGTTTTTCCTGGAATATTGCCGGCAAACATGAGTGTTGCGCCAAACTCCCCGAGGCTGCGGGCAAACGACAGCACCGCTCCGGATAATAACGCGTGTCTGGCAAGCGGCAGCGAAATATGCCAAAAGACTTGGCGCTCATTCGCCCCATCGATGCGCGCCGCCCCTTCAATGGTTGGATCGACCGCTTCGAGCCCGGTTTTGGCCGCCTGATACATGAGCGGGAATGACACGACCACGGCGGCCATCACCGCGGCACCGGGCGTAAACAGTACGGTCGTATGAAACGACGCCTCGATCCACTGGCCGATGGGGCTATGTCGGCCAAACAAGACGACGAGCAAAAAACCGACGACCGACGGCGGCAATACGAGCGGCAACATAAACACCGTCTCCACCACTGTCTTGCCGCGAAACCGGCGGCGCGCCATCCGCCTCGCCGCCGCTGTCCCGAGGATCGCGACAATCAAGCCGGCGAGGAGCGATACTTTGATCGATAACCAAACCGGTGACCAAAACGATGTCATAGGTCAGCCTCTCTTTGTTCCATCTCCATCCTACTATACGAAAACGAGCAGGCAAACGCTGTGACACTGCTCACATTGATTGTATCATATGGGAGGGGAAATCCGGGTTAGAAAAATTTGTGACAACCTGCACAAAAAAAGTGACAAACGGTGATTTTTTTCACTCTGTCCTTACTGTGGTGTTTTTTACAATAGAAGCAGCCGAACAAATGGAGGTGTCAATCATGCAACGGCAAAGCCAACCAGTGGAGAAACGCGATTTTTCCCTCTTGCGCTCGTGGCTGCAATCGTCGAAAAAAGTGATTCCGCTTCGCAAACATTCGTTTTTGTTTCAAGAAGGGATGCCGGCCAATGAGCTGTATTTGATTCTTTCCGGCAAGGTGCAAGTAAGCAAAATTGGCCCGGACGGAAAAGAAATGTGTTTCCGCATTTGTGGAAGCGGGGAAATTGTCGGCGAGCTGACGCTGTTTACGAACGACCCGCGCTATTTATTGACCGCCAAAGTGATTGAACCGGGCGAGGCAGCGGTGATGAATAAAAACGAACTCGAAGAGCAGTTGCTGATCAATCCCACCCTTACCCTTGAATATATGCGCTGGATCAGCAAGCATGCCCGGCGGACGCAGACGAAGTTTCGCGACTTGATGATGAACGGCAAAAAAGGGGCGCTCTATTCGACGCTCATTCGCCTATGCAACAGTTATGGCGTCCCGCTTGAAGATGGAAGCATCTTCATTGACGTAACGTTAAAAAACCAAGACTTGGCCAACTTTTGCGGCACGACGCGCGAAAGCGTCAATCGGATGCTCAACGCCTTAAAACAGGAAGGGATTATCTCGATGAAGCGGGGGAAAATTACGGTTCATGATTTAAACTATTTGAAAACGGAAATTCAATGCGAAGACTGTCCGGCGGATATTTGTTGCATTGAGTGAGCCGTGCACCGTAGTTAGGGGTCTGTCTGATCGTTCCCCTTCGATACACAGCAACGACCAAGCCATTTTGGCGCGCTGATTAGAAGAACGCCCGACCGACCGTTGTTCGCGGCCTGCCGGACGCTCTTTTTTTTTCGATTGTGATGCGAATCACTTCTTTTTCTTTTCACCGCCGTATAATACGTTTTCCCTTTGTCAATTTCAATGTCGGTGATTTGCGCTGTCATTTCGATGTGGACATCATGAGGGCCGACCCGCTCCATTTTTAACGGCACCGGTGCTTGATTCACCCCTTTGTGCGCCGCTAACATGTTCGCAGCAGACTGTTGCGTAGTTGCCGCTGTTCCGTTTTTATTTTCCGCCTTTGCCTCTCCTCCTCCCCCGTTGCTGCATGCGGCCAGAAGCGAAGCGGCTAACGCGACGGACAATAACGAAGACATCCTTTGTTTCATCGTTCTCCCCCCTTAGATGATTTGATTTACACCTTTAACGTACGGCATTTTCACTTCTTCCCTGGTGATTTGTATCACCAACAGACAGACATGTTTGAATGATTTGTGAAATAATGAGCAATATATTTTAATCATGTAACAATAGTGAAACGCATACTCACATTGAATAACAGAAAAACACGCCCAAATAAAAAAAGAGGCTAAAAGCGAACAAGCTTTCAGCCTCTCTATACGGTATTCCATTCAAGAAGCGAACCGCTTCGCCGGTTCGCCGGCTTTTTTGCCAAATACGAGCCGGTTCAGCAAGAAGCAAATAAGGGTAAACAAGCTAAGGAGCAGAAAACCGAGCACGTACGAACCTGTTGCATCTTTCAGGATCCCCATGACAATCGGCGGAAAAAAGCCGCCAAGTCCGCCCCAGGCACCGACAAGGCCGGTGACGGCGCCCGTTTCGGCTGGGAACAGCTGCGGCACGAGTTTGAACACCGCACCGTTGCCCAGCCCAGACATCACGGCCACAAACAAACAAGCCGCTGTCATCACCCAAATATTTTCCATTCCAAACGCGATCACCAACGCGCCGATTGTCATTCCAGCGTAGACGAACGTCAACACCCGTTCAGCGCCGATTTTATCGCCAAGATAGCCGCCGACTGGCCGTGCGAGCGTAGCGAGTACAGTAAACCCAGCCGCGCGCATCCCAGCATCCACTGGCGTCAACCCATACAAGTCAACAAGGAGCGACGGCAAGTAAATGCCAAAGGCGACAAATGCTCCGAATGTGACGAAGTAAAACAGCGACAACGTCCACGTATGTTTGTATTTCAACACCGACAGCGATTCGCGCATCGTTTTTTGTTGTTTTGGCTTCGGCATATCCGGTGTGAAAAACCAAACGAGAATAAGCATGACGACAACGGGGATGATCATTCCCCAAAACGCCCACGAAACGCCGAAAGCGGCAGCGATCGATGGAACCGAAAAACTGGCGACCGCTGTGCCGAAGTTGCCCATCGCGTTAATCCCAAGCGCCGTTCCTTGCTTTTCCGGCGGAGTCAAGCGCGACACGAACGTTACCGAGATCGCGAACGACGTCCCGGCCATACCGATGAAAAACGCCCAAAACAGAAGCATCGCATACGAATCCGCAAACCCTGCGCCGATGAGCGGAACGATTAAAAACAGGAGCAGCAGCGAAAACAGCCTGCGCCCGCCGATCCGGTCCGTCCAAATGCCAAGCGGCAAACGCATGATCGAGCCGAGCAGCACCGGAATGGCGACTAAAATGCTTTTTTGCGTCGATGTCAGCCCGTACATTTCTTGAAACGTGCTCGCCAGCGGCGAAAACACGGCCCACACGGCGAATGAAAACATCATGGCGAACGTCGTAATCGGCAGCAGCGCCTTTTGTTTATTCATGAAAAGCCCCTCCCAAACTTTCAAAATTTGTGACGTTGTTTGTACTTCCATCATACGCAGGAGAAGGAAACGGATTTGTGAGGTTGATCACATTCTTGCCTGTTGTCACCATTTTGCCACAAGCGTTGTCACGGTTTTGTCACATCCAAAAAAAGAAAAAGCCCGTCCCCAAAAGGAACGGACACGATTTGGCAGAACGTTTTTCACATCCGAACGATAAGAAACGCTGTTGGGCGCACACATCTCTTCCGCCCCGTCTACGGCAAACAACTTGTTTTCTCACCCGCTCGCTCGTATCTCCTGCCTCATAAACAACCAATACGCGATCGCAAAGCAGATGAGAGTGGCGGCAATGAGCGCGGTCGCCTGCGGCCAAATGAGCAGCAAACTTTGCGAGAATGGCAAGGGGGCCGCAACAGCGCCGGCCGTTTGCTCCACCGTGACGATCCCTAGCGTTCGGACGTCCGGCGAAAGCAAGGCGGTTGTTGATTCATTGAACAAGTAGCTCGGCGACAATCTCATGAGACCAAGCACCAACTCTTGACGGCCGACCGCCTGCTCGACGGACGTAATGGCGTCAGACTGCAAAAACGGTTTCGCAAACACTTCCACGATCATCGAGTAGAAAAGATTGAAAAACAGCCAAACGGCCATCGACGACAACGCGGATGTCGCAGCCTGGCGGAAGACGACGGAAAACAAAATGCCGAGATTCAGCCAAAAGGCGATATACACAAGGCATAACAACAAAAAGCATATGATGCGGGCAAATTCCTCGAACGTGGGTGGAATGCCCAAGATCAAAATGCCCAATGCCATCACGAGCAGGCCGAGCGAAAGAAACAAAACAGCATTCAACAACAGCGCAGCGACAAACACCAAAAGGGGGAAGCGCGGCGCCGACCGGGCCCGAGACCTTTATAGTCGAATTGAACCACGAATGATCTTTCAACAAAAACGGGGAAGGGCGCCTGCTCCTCCCCCGTATGTTTTGAACACACATCCAACATCCGCCGCATGCGCCCGGGCAACCGTCTCACGAACGCCGTAGCGCCGTCATTTTAAGCGGCCGTTTTTCACCGCCTTCTTACCGTTGGCTTCGCTCTTTTGTCCGCAGCGCCTTTGGAATGTAAACACAATACGGCTCGCTTTCCAAATAGTCTCCCGTCACCGCGTACGCCCGCGAGCGTGAGCCGCCGCACACATATCGGAACTCGCAGACGCCGCATTTTCCTTTATATTTGTCCGGATTGCGCAAGTCTTGGAAAATCGGCGAGTGTCGGTAAATGTCCGCCAGCGGCGTTCCCCGGACGTTCCCGGCTTTGACTGGCAGCAGCCCGCTTGGGTAGACATCGCCGATATGGGAGATAAAAACAAAGCCGTTGCCGTCGTTTACTCCTTTCGGCGCGCGGCCGAGCCCGTCGACTTGTCCGGTCAACCCTTGGTTCAACACATCTTCGTAACGGATGCCGCCTTTTGTCGTTTTTCCTTCGCGCATTTTCGCCTGCAGCACAACGCGGCGGTAATGCTGGCCGGCTGTCGTTTTAATGTCAAACGGAACGCGCTTGCTCGTTTCATACAACCAGCGGAACACCCGCTCATGCTCGATGGGGGAAATCATGTCCTCCTCCTTCCCCCTGCCTGTCGGCACAAGGAAAAAGACGCTCCAAAGGACGCATTTCAGCTTCTCAACCAATTCCGCCATTTCATCAAGCACATGAACGTTGTATCGCGAAATGACGGTGTTGATTTGCACGGGAATGTCGAGCTCATGCAAGTATTGAATCGCACGGATCGTCAAATCAAACGAGCCGCTCACGCCGCGGAAATGATCGTGAATCTCGGCGTTTGGCCCGTCAAGGCTAAACGCCCAGCGCGACAGGCCGACCTCTTTTGCTTTGCGGATCGCTTCTTTCGTCACGTTCGGCGTCGCGCTCGGCGTCATGGACACGCGCAATCCTTTATCGATCGCATATTTCGCTAAATCGTACACATCCGGGCGCATGAGCGGATCGCCGCCCGTAAAGACGAGCATCGGCTGATCCATCTCGTAAATCTCATCGATCAGTTTTTTCCCTTCCTCAAACGTCAACTCGCGCGGATCGCGATGGTATTGCGCTTCGGCGCGGCAATGAAGGCACTTGAGTTGACAAGCTCTCGTCAATTCCCAAATCACAATAAACGGATTTTCATTGAAATCACGCATCATGCTCCCTCCTTGGCCTCCATTGTACCGCAACATTCAGGTGCGTTATGTGATATGGATCACATTTAGACCTCAGCGCTCATCTTATCTTTCGATTAGCTCAACTGGAACTCCGAAACTGTGGTCAGCCAAAATGGAGGAAACTGCATCCCGTTCCTCCTTTGTATGATAAACAATGCGGATGAGCGCTTCATCCGCTTGATCTCCGCACGGCGCCTCCACCTTCACGCTTACTCCCTTTCCTACGCGCTCCAAGCGAGCTGCGAGATCCCGATGCTGACTCAACGCCTCTCTCACTTCCGATCGGCTCGGCAGTTTTCCGCATTCAGGACGAGCAACGTCCTGTTTGCCTGGGAACGGGATAAGCGACAAACCAATCCCCCCTCCCGCTACTAAAAGTCCGCCGACCAACACAATGGCAACGCCAATGCCCCACCATCGTTTTTTCGTCATCTTGATTCGCCCCCTTTCTTCTCATCTGCCATGCCGCATTCCCTTTAGCGCATGCTCAGCATGGGCGGCTCGCATCATTTTCTCATCGTGGGTCGCGACAATAACCGTTCTCCCTTGCTTCGCCAATAATTGAAGCAGCTCAATGACGCGATCGCCATTGGCCTCATCAAGAGAAGCCGTCGGCTCATCCGCCAAAATGACTTGTGCGTCTTTATAGAGAGCGCGTGCGATCGCCAAGCGTCGCTTTTCGCCTCCACTTAGACGGGCGGCCAGTTCTCGTTCTCTTCCATCCAATCCTGTTTCCGATAACACTTTGCGCACCCGCTCCTCATCGCCGACAACTTTCGAACGAAACAAACTCGAAGTCATCGTGATATTAAACGCAACTGATTCTTCCTCCATAATTCCGTAATCTTGGAGAATGAATGCCGCATGGTGTTTCCAAAACAGCCGCCGCTGCTTCGCTCCCCAACTCGTTGTATCGACACCATCAATCAATACACGACCGTTTGTCGGCCGCAAAAGCAATCCAAGCACATGGAGAAGCGTCGTTTTGCCCGCTCCGCTTGGACCAACAAGCGCCGTCAAGGCTCCAGGGGAGCATACGACACTTTCGTTCTCCATAATCGTTCGCTCATTGATAATCATCGTCACTTGATCGGCCTCAATTCTCATGGCAGTCAAGCCTTCCTCCTTCTTTCTACAACTGACGCAGGGAGTTTTTCGCAAACACCCAAGCTGCCGCACCAATATGTACGAGCGGCAAAGCAAGCAGCACAAGCGCCCCTGTGAAACCGACCGGCAACCAGCTGTTTGTTCCTTGAAATAGCATGATCGCCATGACCACGATTCCCCCTAACACCCACTCTTTCACGATTCGCCCGCGCGACACCGCCCACCAAGATGCCCCAGCAAGCCGAAGAGGAAAATCGCGTTTTGCTTTTAACACAGCCATAATAAACGCACTAAGGGCGGAGGCAATAGCCAAGGCCGCTAAAAGACCAACAATCGATCCAATTCTAAGCCACACGAAATAGGCATAAAGCTGCGCGCGCAAAATTCCTTCCTCCGCCATATAGTTGACGCGGATCCGGTTCTGAAGGCCGCGTTCAGATACGAGTTTCTGTGTTTCCTCTAGTCCGACAAAACTCAACTCCGACGAAGAAGCGACAGAGATCAAAAAGTTGTCATTGAATAATGAATGGACATGAGGGGCAACCAACAATAACACCTCCTTCGGCCGGGCAAACTCAAGCTGTCCGCCAAAGCGGACAAATGGAAAAGGGGACGATCCGGTCAAACGACACATCTTGACCTCATGCCATATGGCTTGAGCCTGTTGCTGGTTTCTTACATATAACGGGATGGAGAGTTCGACAAATTGTCTCACGTCCTTTGGAATCTGTTCCAGCGCAAGAGGAACCAAAGATAGCCCTTTGTTCTTTTTGCGAACGATATCCAACCATCGCTCATTCACGATAACCATGTAACGATACGGCGCAATGGTCATGCCATCGATGGCGAAATCGTCTTCCGTCCACGCTTTCGATAACACTACGCGATCGTCGGCCTCCGCTTGTCGAACCATGTCCCCCACCGATGGTTGCAACATCTGAAACAACTGCTCGATTTCCGCTCCCCCCGCTCTTCCTGGACGGGACGGGAACACCAACACCGCTTGATCAGCCAACGACTTCCACATGATTTGTTCCTGTGCTGTTTTTCTAGCATTCGTATAAGCTGAAACCGCCGGTGAGACAGCGGAAAGGACGAAAGCAAATACAGCGAGTTTCAATACAGCCGAACTTCTGGCCAAACGCTTGACAGCAGGTTCGCGCATCGCCAACATCTCTGGATTCGGCCATGAGGCAACAGAAAAAATCAACGCGCAAGCCATTGTCAAAGAGATCACCATCGCCTCAGCCAAAAGCAACACTTTACTATAGTAAGGCACGAATCCCCATCCATAGACAAAGCCGACATAAAGAGCGGCCAAGACGTCCAATATAGCGGCGGCCAAAACCATAGCCAGCAAAAAGTGGCTGAAATCCTCGCATTGGATGCGCGACGTCGGAACTCCCGCCAACACACGCAACGCGCGCCCTTTCGCTTTGACCGCCAGCCAGTATAAAGCTAATGACACCATCAGCGCCGAAACAGCCAACAGCGCCACACCAAAATCGCTTTGCACGATCAAAAATTGGAGAATGGTCAACAGAGTCTCTTCGTTCCACTTCTGATCGACCCGATGCGACGCCAGCCAATGTTTCAACTCGTCTATATGATCGGTTTTCCCTGTCACCAAATAATCGCCATTGGCAAACGAATGGGCCAACGCGCGGCGATCGCGGATCTCCGCATCTGGCTCATGGCCAAAGCGCTGAATTCTCTTTGGAAAATCCCCTTTCTCCCCCACTTGAACAAAGATCTGTCCCGACTGATCCCCCCGTAAATCTGGCGCGATTTTCATCAATCCTAGTTCCCATCGATCGCTCATCGCCCCCAACTGTTGAAACACATCTTCCTGACGCAAATCAGACTGGCTAAAATCCAATGTCACTTTCGCTTTCACATCCAGCTGTTCCGGAAAAAAGCGGTCATGGATATCCGAAACAACGACCGCCATCAAAGCTAAGAGAAGAAACTGCACAGCGGAAACAGCGACCACGATTTTTTTATGCATGAGCCTCATTCCTTCCCTCATCCATCATCCGTCAGGAAAAGAAAACTCTCATCTTGCTCGGAACAGATGAAAGAAACGTTCTCAATCAAACGATCGATTATTTTCAAATTCGATTATCATTCATAGAAGGCCGGCGAAAAACGACTGATTTCGCCGAACCAGTTGTTTTGGATGAACGAAAAGCGTTGATTTTAAAGGATTTCTCAATTTGAGAAGGGAATCCATTTTCTGCGACTTTTCACTAAATCACCAGCCTTATAGACGTCATCGGACTATGGAACATTTAAAAATCTGATAGCTTTCACGCATCTATGAGCGGCCTTTCATCAAAAAACAGCGGATTTCACCATTCTTCGCAAATTGAAAAATGGCTGGGATCAGCAGCATTTTCCACTAAATCACCAGCCCTGTAGAGCCTATTTTTTTACTTTTTCAAGTTTGAAACGGTTGATCCTGTACACTTCATCGCAAAGAACATCAATATCCTCTTGATTATGGCTAGTGAGCAAAATCGTCCTCCCTTCTTCCTTGAATTTCCGAAGCAAGTTTCGGATATTTTCAACGCTGTCAGCATCTAAAGCATTGAATGGTTCATCTAAAATAAGCGTTTGTTGATCTTCCATAATGGCTTGAGCAATAGCCAGCTTTTGTTTCATTCCAAGTGAGTAATGTTTGACCTTTTGCGTCAGCTCTGGATTTAAACCGACCAACCTCATCGTTTTCTTTATTTTGTCATCACTGATTTTGTTTCGAATGAGAGCCAATGCTTTTAGATTATCAAACCCTGTCTTTCCCGCTATATATCCAGGCCGATCAATGATAATTCCAAAATCACTGGGAAATCGTTTATTGACCCCCAACTCTTCCCCGTCCACGATCACTCTGCCGTGATCCGGAAATAGAAATCCGCATATTAGTTTGAATAAGACAGACTTTCCTGAACCGTTAGGACCAATAATTCCATAAATTTTCCCCTTTTCCACTGCAAAATTCACGTTTTCAAAAATCGTTGCTCCTTTAAATGATTTACTGACTTGATCTAACAGGATATGCGGCAACTTACTCACTCCTTTTTAGAAATCGAGATCTTGTTTAGAAAAGACATACAGCAAAAAAACAATGGAGAAAACATTCCATAAGAATAGAACGATCGTGATGCGGTAAATCGAATCATTTGTCAATAAATACGCCATGCTATTCAATCCAGACGGAATAATCCCCCAGTTATTAAGGCCCGGGAACATAAAAAATGAAAGTATAGCGAGCCCTACGAAGCTATAAAACGTTTCTTTGCTCAGCCAAGAGATCAGAAACACAAATAGGACATAAAACGAAACTTGAAGGTAGCCGTTGACAAAAAAATGATAAAACATATCAAGCAATGTAACTGAACGGTCAATAGAAACATGGAAATCAAAAGAAAAACGTTTCAACGACAAAATGAACAAAGCGAGCAATGCTAAAGCAAATAAGTATAATCCAATGTATAGCATGGTCTTATGATACCACGCCCAAAACCATCGGCTGATCGACTGATAACGCACTAACTTGTAATACCCCATTTCCGACAATTCCGTCTGCAAATGCAATTGGACCAAATAGATGACCCCAAAATAAAGAACCCAATAACATAAAAACGACTTGAAATAAAACGCTTGTCTGGAACCGCCTATAAACATGAAAAGAAACTGGTCCCAAACAGTTTGTCCCACGTTTTCTCGCATTCCAGACCATAATGCTAGGACAACCAAGACAATAAAAGCGGTATATTTCCCATTGTACCTTTTCACATTCAAATCCAGTCGATTGACAATCCATATGAGCAGGATCATCCATCCTATAACCATCGCAAAAGATCCCCATATATTGCTGAACTGAGCAGCCCCCGAATGCAAAATCAAGTAATGGCACAAATTAAACAAGGAATGAGGAGAAAGAAGTTTAAATGACACTACGCCATACACCCATATGAACACCGCAACAAACACGACAATGCCCTTGTTTTTCCACTTTACATAAAGGATGGCCAAAACAAGGTGAATACAGCTGACACTGAAAACAAGCAAAGCTAAATGCAACACCAACGCTAAAATGGGACTGTTTATAAATTTTTGTAATATTTGCGTTTCGCTTAGAGAAGCATTCAGCCTACTAAACGGACTCCAGCCAGCAAAAGAAGGGGCGCCGATTGACAAAACGAGGCTCACTGCTCCCCAAACGATTATCGATATGCTGGCACTTTGAATCAATCGAACTAGTGTCGCATACACCCAACTTCGATAAGAACCTAACCGTATCAAAACTGCATAATCAAAATCAGACATCATAATTGAAATAGAACGGTATAGAAAGACCGGCAAGATAAAATATAAGATAAGGTAAATATCACCAAAAAACTTATGCAACAAATCCCATTTATTCAACAATAATTTTGTTTGCGACGAAGCAACATACATATGCTCTTTAGCACTTAATCCATATATGTAAATCACTACTCCGAAGAGAATCCATTTGAATGCCAATAGTTCATCCACAAAATCCTTCCATTTGTTTACTACCCTAGTCATGGTGCTTATGCAACCTTTCCTTTAAATAGAACATCAATACCATCACCACAAAACATAAGAAGAGAAATGGCACGAATACTGTCCACAAAGGTTGTTGCGATATACTGAAAGGAAAAATCGTAAAAGTAGGGGAAAATTGGTCATATCCCAAAACTTGAGTAATAAAGTTTCCCAACAAGTAATAAACAAATGGAATGGAAAGTGCTATAAAAGGCTTCTCTAAAATCATGACGAGCAATAATCCCATTGTCGCATACATCATTCCATTCAGCCCGACCCATAGTGAGTAAAGAACTCCATATGGCAGCGTGCCAAGGACAAGCAACTGCTCAAACGTTGTATAAGGGATAGGATTCCCATTAGTTGGATAGAAGCGAACAATTCCTAAATAAGGTTCAATATACATAGAAAATACAAAAGGGACGAATACGATCAAAAAGGCAATCAAAAAAGATAGAATCGCATTGACGATCAATTTGCTCAAGAAGTAAGTCGTCAAAGGGATGCGGATACGCACATATGGAATAAAATAGTTTTTTTGTTCACTCGGGAAGGAAATCGAATACACAAGAACCATGATAATGGGAAACAACAGCGGCACAAAATTCGAATTCAAGCGGAGAAAAAGATCCAATTGCCTATAGTAAACGTAGCCATCCTTGATTATCATAAATTGGATGACAGGCAGAACCAACACCAATGCAGCCCAAACAATGCACTGACGCCACGTAAAGACTCTCACAAATTCCACTTTCACTTGATGCCCCAACATGTTTTACACCCTTTCCCAAGCTTGTTTTCATGTTGAAAGAGAATGGACCATCCAAACGGTTTGGTCCATTCTCATGATAAAATCAATTGCTTCTCCACTCCCCTTTTACCCTGACATCTACTAATTGAGTAAGATCTGAGCTAAACTCCACTCTCGCATCCTTGCCTGCTTTGATTGAATTAGGCAGTTTGAATGGCCCCCCAACCGTTTCGATACGGATCCAAGGTCCAGTTCCTCCGCTATAAGAATACACTCTTGCATCCAGTGCTTTCCCCAGTATCGATACTTTCAAATCTGCTGACGCGCTAGTCGTCGATTTGGTTTGTTGAGGAGTAAACGCATTATCATTGAATCTTGGAACAATCACGTCATAATCATCATACTTCGTTCCCGCCTGAGCTACTCCTCCTGCGGCAAGAAGCCCTGCTGCTAAAGCAAGCACGGCAAATTTCTTCTTCATTGAGCATCATCCTCCTCATTATTTCAGAGATCACCGGCCGGCTTCACCCTTACTGTACCAAAATAAAATCGAAAAAACATCCGTATTTTCCGCAAATTTCATTGCAGAAAATACCTATTTTTTGAAGTTTCGTTTACAGAGATTGATTGATATTGTAAAATTTTAACGAATGAAGTTGAGAGAAATGGCCTTATGGATCAAAACAGCACATCACTCATCCCATGTAAAACTCCATGTTTCACCGCAACGTGTGTTCCAACCAAATGCGTCGCTACTCGCTGCGTTTTACGGGGGAGGGGGAAGAGACAATGGTGAAAATCAACATTTTGATCATAGGGGATCATGGCCTTGTCATGGATAGCATCCGTCAGCTTTTGGAACGCGAGCCCGACTTGGAAGTAGTGGGAGCCGTCTTCTCTCCAGCCGAACTAGAGAAGGAGATCGCTCACTTCCAGCCTGATATCATTGTCATCGATGCTCCGAGCCAAAGGCAGAACAACCTCATTTGGACAAAGAACATCTCATCACGATTCCCTGCAAGCAAAGTGGTCATGTTATCGGGGGATGCCAGCGCAGAATATGTACATGCCGTCCATGAGGCAGGCGCCTATGCTTTTGTATCCAAATGCGATTCTGCCGAAACACTGATTCACGCCATTCGGGAAAGCTATCGCGGGGTGAAATCATTCCCGACTGATCTTACTTTCCATGATGGCTCGCCTCTGACCGACATGGAGTTGGCCGTTCTCGACCTCATTGCTGGAGACAAAACAAACAGTGAAATCGGCGAACAACTGAACATCAGTAAACGAACCGTGGAACACCACGTGTCTTCCATTTTGCGAAAACTTCACGTCAAATCGCGGGCGGGAGCAGTCGGAAAAGCGTTTAGGCTCGGATTGCTTGAGTAACCACGTTTGGACAAGTTTATTGACCCGCCATACGCCCAAAAAGTAAAGCAAGGATGGCTCTTCTGATTGAAAAAAAGTATATGCTATGTCTGCTTCGGCCACAATTCCCCCTTCACCGGTACTCTCCCTCCGTATTGACATTGCGCCATACGGTTTCATCCGCGGCAAGCTGTTGGGCGTCAACATAGCGGACGCGGGCGCGGTCAATAAGCGAGATCATCCGCCGTTCGCCGGCATCAAGCAGCTCGGCGATCACGGAGCGAAGCCGACGGTGGTATAAGGCGACCAATGGTTCGGGACGGACGCCATGGAGCGGGACGATGGCGTCAAACATCGGATCGATATAGGAAGCAAGCCGCTCTGTCACTTCCCGCCGCATGTACGGCATGTCGCACGGCAAGACGAACACCCAATCCGCTCGGCTCTGTTCCATAACGGTGTAAAGGCCGGCCAGCGGCCCACAGCCGCGGCAGCGCTCGACATCGAGCAGCACCGGGATATCCGTTTGGCGGCGGAATTCATCGACAAGCGACGGGTGGCTGACGATATACAATTCATCCGCGATCGGATCGAGCGCCGCGACCGACCAAGTGAAAAACGGGGCGCCTTCGTGCAGCGCAAACGCCTTCGGCCGCCCGAACCGGCGCGACTGGCCGCCGGCGAGCACCGCTCCGGCAATGGCTCGTTTCATCTCTATCCCCTCTTTCCGAACATCATCTGTCCCTACCGTACCATACGAACCGGCGAAAAAAAAGATTTCCGCCTGTCGACGGAAATCCCTATGGAGCGGATGATTTATTTTTTGCCGATGGCCACCCGCCATACGTCCGGCCCTTCCTCTAAGTACTCCCATGTAAACTGATCCGGACGCTCCATCATGAATTGGTATTGCAGCGGACGCGGATCATGGTCATTGACAAGCTCCATTACTTCCCCCGGCTTCAAATTGTCAAACAGCCGGAAAATCGCCGGATGGCGATCCCGCGGCGGATAGTCCGGGGCGTGGATTTTGGCAGCAAATTGGTTCATAACATTGGCCTCCTTTGTAGTATAATGAATTATATACTTTATCATAACCGCTTGAGCCTTGGGCGGTAGTGACGAGCGTCACAGCCCGAAGGTGAACATGTTCAATCCCCATGAAAGGAGAAATGGCGGTTGGAAGAGCTTGTTGGCTTTTGCGCGCAATGCGGCAAGCCGATCCATTGTCTGCATGGGTTTTTAAACGGCGTCGTCAGCCGAGAAACAGAGACGTTGTACTGCTTTCCATGCCATGACAAGCAAAAGGAAACCGAACACACCACGCCGGACAAATGCCACAAGTGATTGAAAACGTTCACAAATGAAAGTGGGCTGACCCAAAAATCCACTAACAAGTGGACTTTTGGAGCCAGCTCTTTCTTTATTAAGTAAGCCGTGTATTGATCATGAACGATTCTGAATCAAACCCTTTTATTTATAAGGAAATTCAATTTTCGTCAAAACAATGTCGCTGCCGGGATTAACATGACCGTACGGGCTAAAACGCACTCCTTTTCCTGGACGGATACAAAGCGACAATGACACAAAACGTTATGTTCAAATTTCTGTGAATCATTTATAATATGAATGGGGAACGATTGTCCTCATTTGTTCTGCGCTACAATCCCATCCCTTTCCTCAACCACTTACTCTACACGCTCGTTTCCCCAATCCTCAAAAGAAAGGAGCGATTCATCATCACCCACTTTTCCATGGCTACTATATAAGAAGGGAGGATTTTCCTTGGAAGCGATATTGAACCAAATTTTGGACAAGCTCCAAATGATCGAACATGAAGTAAGCGATATCAAAACAAACATGGCAACGAAACAGGAACTCGAAGAAGTGAAGCAAAACTTCTCAACAGAGCTTGAGGATATTAAAGCCAACATGGCAACGAAACGAGAACTTGAAGAAGTGAGGAATCGTTTCACAAAAGAGTTCGAAGATATTAGAACCAACATGGCCACTAAACAAGAACTCGAAGAAGTGAAGCATAGTTTCACAAAAGAGATCGAAGACATTAAAGCCAACATGGCTACCAAGCAAGAACTTGAAGACATCAAAGCCAACATGGCTACCAAGCAGGAACTTGAAGACATCAAAGCCAACATGGCCACCAAGCAAGAACTTGAAGACATCAAAGCCAACATGGCTACCAAGCAAGAGCTTGAGGACATCAAAGCCAACATGGCTACCAAGCAAGAGCTTGAAGACATCAAAGCCAACATGGCCACCAAGCAGGAGCTTGAAGACATCAAAGCCAACATGGCTACCAAGCAAGAGCTTGAAGACATTAAAGCCAACATGGCTACCAAGCAAGAGCTTGAAGACATCAAAGCCAACATGGCTACCAAGCAAGAGCTTGAAGACATCAAAGCCAACATGGCTACCAAGCAGGAGCTTGAGGACATCAAAGCCAACATGGCTACCAAGCAGGAGCTTGAAGACATCAAAGCCAACATGGCTACCAAGCAGGAGCTTGAGGACGTAAAGAACAACCTAATGAAAGAATTAGATCATGTCAAAGCCAATATGGTCACAAAGCAAGAATTTGTTTTCCTCCAACAAGCAGTGCTTGAAACAAATGAAATCGTTAAGAAAATAGAACAAAACATGGAAAAGCACGAACGGATTTTAGATCTTCTTTCTAGGCGTTCGATTGAACACGAAGCGGCAATTTCCAGCATTCGTCTTATAAAGACAACATGAGCAAGGAGGAAGCATCTCTCCTTGCCTTTCTGAGGTGCGGCCGCCTTTATAGTAAAGGAAGAAACATCTCCATCGGAATGCGTTCGACCATTTCGTAAACTACATGAGCCATATGATCCAGTGGAATGATATCGCCTGGCAACGTGAGATGATTCATCCTATTTCGCGCAGGAGACTCCCACTTCAACGACCAAAGGGAGTAAGTGGGAGAGGAATGCGCGTTCCCCTTTTCTTTTGTGTATGATATAATAAAGGCGTGGAGAAAACCGTTTAATAAAGGCACTCCAATAACTGCTACTCGATGTATGGAGTTGGTTACAGGAAACGTTGTAACCGTAAAACATCGAGCGTAGATCCGTCTGTTGTGTGTGGAAGCCAAGTACTGCCAACAGACACACCGAGAGAATCGGTAACGATGCAGGCATGACCTGCGTCGTTGGGTAGTTGTCAACCTGCCCTGATGCAACCCCAAGTCAAGGAAGGAGGACGAAGTCCGCTTGTACTTCTGGGGAGTTGCAAGCCCCCACTTCAAGCGTTAGCTAAGTGGGGGTAGTTGACGGTACACTCTTCAAAAATTATGATGATGTTTCATAAACGAATCGCTCCTTTTCTAGTGATAGTGGTTATGGTAACTCTATTCTGCCAGAAAACGAACGATATTTTGGTGTAAAAAAGGGGCTAATTCCAAAACGCATTCGCGTTTTGGGTCAGCCCCGTTTTGGTTATTCTTCCTCCGCCAAATTCGCCACCGGCAGCTCTTCCCCTTCGCCGTGCGTTGGCTTGCGCAAATGGAACAGCACCTTGATGGCGAAAACAAGCAACGCGACGACGCCGATCAAAAAGATCGTATCCGGAACAAAGCGGACAAGTAGCAAGTTTTGTACGACGTCTTGTTGCAAGAACGAAGGCGAACGGGACGCCCAATAGCCGTGTTCAAACGCTTCTTTGATTTGCAGCACCCCAACCGGGAGAAGCGTGATGAGAACCATGCCGGCCAATCCAATGTTTAACATCCAGCATGAGAACTTCAGCCATTTGTCATTCCACGCCTCTGGTTTGACAATGTTGCGCAGCGAGTAAAGGAGCACGGCGATCGCAAACATGCCATACACGCCCATCATCGCCGCATGGCCGTGAGCCGGCGTTAAGAATTGCCCGTGTTCAAAGTAGCTGACCGCCGGCAAGTTGATCAGAAAGCCGAGCACCCCTGCGCCGACCAAGTTCCAGATCGCTGTGGAGATCAAGAACCAGAATGTGGCTTTATACGGGAAGTTGACTCCGCCGTCGCGCATCATTTTGTACTGCTCATACGCTTCCAAAATAAGGAGCGTGAGCGGAATCACTTCGAGCGCCGAGAACACCGCGCCAAGGGCGATCCAAATTTCCGGTGAACCGTTGTAGTAATAGTGGTGGCCGATGCCGATGACACCGCTGCCTAGTAAAATCGTAAATTGGAAATAGAGAGCCCGGACCGTCGATTTTTTCGTCACCAATCTCATTTGTACGAGCAAGAACCCGATGACGACAACAGCAAACACCTCGAAAATGCCTTCCACCCATAAGTGGATGATCCACCAGCGCCAAAAATCCGCCATCGTAAAGTTCGTATCCGGCTCCATAAAGAAGGCGAAAATGTAGAAGAACGGAACGGCAATGGCTGAGTAAAACAGCAAGTGAATGAGCCCGCCTTTGTCGCTTTCCCGCTTCAGCCCGCGTTTGACGCCGCGGAAGACGATAAACAACCAAAGGAGCATGCCCACGACTAAAATGATTTGCCAAACGCGGCCAAGTTCGATGTATTCCCAACCTTGGTGGCCAAACAAGAACCAGCTGTTCCCTAAGTAGCCGTTGACGCCTAGCCATTGGCCGATCATGCTGCCGCCGACAAGGACGACAAGCGCCCAGAAGAGCAGATCGACGAGCAGCCCTTGCTTTTTCGGCTCTTGCCCACCGACAAGCGGCGCGATGAAAATCCCCATGCCAAGCCAAGCGGTGGCAATCCAGAAAATCGCCAGCTGCAAATGATACCCTTTGGCGATGTTAAACGGCAATGCGTCATAGATCCATCTGATGCCAAAGAAGCTGTCTGGTTCTGTATAGTAGTGAGCAAGCAATGCCCCGAACATCGTTTGGACGAAAAAGAGCGCCGATACGACGACGAAATATTTGCCCGCTTTCACTTGCGACGGAGTCAGCGGCTGCCGCCGCAAATCGATGACCGGAAACTTTCCTTCTGTATACGCTTCTTGCATGCTTAGTTGATAACGGTGGAAGACGTACAAAATGATCCCGATAAACAAAATCAAAATCGTGACGCTGACGCCGCTCCACCATACCGCGGAAAACGACATCGTATTGCCGGCGTCCTCATAGTACGGCCAGTTGTTCGTATACGTAATCTCGTCGCCAATTCTCAACGTGCTCGACAGCCAAGCCGTCCAGAAGAAAAAGTCGGCAATTTGCTTGATTTGGTCGCCGTCCGCGACCCAAGCACGGCCTGATTTTGGCATGTCGCTTTCTTTGATCAATCCTTTTTTCAATCCCCAACCGTCGCCATTGGTGAACACGTCGCGGTAATAGTCGCGCACTTTTTCCAACCCGTATACTTGCGCATCCGTCAGGACGAGAACATCCGTAACCGGGTTGTAGCGGTTTTTCCGCATTTCCTTGATGACTTGTTCGCGGATGATCGTTTTCTCATCGGCGGTTAAATCGGCAAACGGTTTGTGATACCGCTCTTTTGCTTTGTAATCTTGCATGCCTTCCGTATAAATTTTCAACGCTTCCGCCGTATAGTCCGGCCCCATATACGACCCGTGTCCAAGCACGGTTCCGTAATCCATCAGCCCGTATTTTTGGAAGACGGCCTGCCCGCCGATGATCGTTTCTTTCGTCATCAACACTTGGCCGTCTTCACTGCGCACTTCCTTCGGCCTTGGCGCCATTTCTTTAAAAATCCAATACCCGCCGACAAGCAGGACGGTAAAGCTGATCACAATAGTGAAAATGAGAATCGATTTGAGAAAACTGTTGGTCGTTTGCCGCCCCGGCCGCATGTTGGGGCGAACGGATCGATGAACTTCCATATGAGACAACCTCCTTCTCGTTTGTTCGCCCCCATTGTAGCGTGCTGAATCGAGGCCGGTTTGTGAGCCGGGGCAAATGTCCGTTATGATTTATATCACAGCTTTATGGCGTGAGAATGTATACAATGAAGGCAGAAAAGGCCAAACGGCGCAGATGTTCAAAAAGAGAAAAGCATTGATGTTCCGTTGGCAGCTGTCACACGTTTGTCACATTTCCAAAGGAGAGAACGCCATGGCGAACCATTGGATGAAAGACCGCTTAAAAGCTGTTCCGTTGTTTCGTGAACTGTCCGATTACGAGCTCGACTCGCTTGTCGCCATTTCCCATGTGCGTGTCTACAAACCACGGACGTTTGTCTTTATGCAAGGCGACCCGTTAGAACGTGTCTATTTCATTCATTCCGGCACGGTGAAAATTTATAAAACGGACTTCAGCGGGAAAGAACAAATCGTTTCGATTTTGCAGACGGGAGAAATGTTTCCGCATGCCGGCTTTTTCTTAAAAGGCACCTATCCGGCCCACGCCGAAGTGGTCGAGGAAGCGACATTGATCGCGATCCCAATCCACGATTTCGAACAAGTGCTGATGGCGAGCCCTGAACTTTGCATAAAACTGTTTCGCGTCATGGGCGAAAAAATCGTCGACTTGCAAAACCGGCTCGAAGCGCAAGTGCTCCATAATACGTACGAACAAATCGTGTTGCTTTTGTTGCGGCTGACGCGCACGAACGCCGTCAAACAAGGGAAGTGGCACCGTCTCACCGCCCATGTGACAAACCGCGAGCTGGCCAACATGATCGGCACCGCCCGGGAAACGGTGAGCCGCACGTTGAGCCAACTGAAACGGAAAGGGTTGATCAATGTCGACGAACACGGCTTTTATTTGATCGACCAGGAAGGATTGGAAAAAGAAATCTTTTTCTAACGTCCATGTGTGAGCCATATCACAACATCAAACATTGAAAATGATTATCATAATAGTCAAAAAGGAGGAGTGCACATGGCTGTCACAATTGAACTCGATGTGCGCGAAGATTTGCGGCAGAAACGTGAGCCGTTTGAAAAAATTATGAACGCCATTAAGCCGCTCAAACCGGGCGATACGTTCATTTTGCACGCTCCGTTCAAGCCGCTGCCGCTGTTTCCGATTATGAAAACGAAAGGATTTACGTACGAGGCCGAACAAATCGAAAAAAAACATTGGAAAGTAACGTTTGTGAAGCAGGGGGGATGACCGATGATCCTCGATAACCGCGGACTCGAGCCGCCGCAGCCGATGATGCGGACGCTCGCTGCCCTCGCGAAGCTGAATCCTGGGGAGACGCTGACGATCATTAACGACCGCCGCCCGATGTTTTTGTACGAGCAGCTTGACGAGCTTGGCTACCGGCACGAGACGGTCGCACGCGAAGACGGCAGTTTTGAAATCCGCATTACGAAAGGATGAGCAACGTGTTTCCTACTCGCACGGGGACGGAAACAGACGTCCGTCTTCCGTTCTCGTTTATCATGTTCGCCGTGTTGGCGTTCGCCGCGTCGCAGCTTATGTTGCTTGGAGCGATTCCCTCACTTAGCAGCGGCGCGTTCCGGCTGCCGTTCGTGTGGGCGGCGGCCCACCTGGCGTTGCTTGGCTTTGCATTGATGACGGCCATGGGGGCGATGTACCAGCTCGTTCCGGTCGCCTTTTTGACGCCGATTTGGAGCGAGCAGCTCGGTTTTTGGCAGTTTGCGATCACCGCTCTCGGCATCGTCGCCTTTGCCGCCAGTTTAGCGTTTACGCCAAACCAAGCGTTTCTCCCTGGCTTGCTTCTGCTGTTCGGCATCGTGCTGTTTGTCTGGCAAATGGCAATGACATTAAAACAACAAAAAAACAAAACGATCATGACGCTGTTTGTCGCGACTTCCTTGTTGTTTTTGCTGCTGACGGGCGCCGCCGGAGGGCTGCTTGCCTTTCACTTTTTCGCCGCCACAGGCGCCAACAGTCATGAAACGGTGTTCGGCTTGCATGTGCTGTTCGGGCTGTGCGGCTGGTTCACACTGCTCATCATAGGCTTTTCGTACAAAATGGCGCCGATGTTCTCGCTCGCCCACGGCTTTTCGCTGCGGCCGGCGCGTTACGTCTATGCGCTGTACATCAGCGGGATTGCGGTGGCGTTCGCCAGCTTATTCTTGCGAAGCCACGCATGGCTTGCAGCCGGTGCAGCCTTGCTCATGAGCGGATTCATTGTTTTCGCCTGGCATATCCGCGCCATTTTGCAAAAGCGGATGAAAAAAACGCTTGACCGCCCGTTCCGCTTTTCGCTTTCGGCCATCGTCATCGGTCTTGGACTGCACGTTGCCGCCTTTGTCGCCATCGTCGTCGGCAGCGGACGGCTGCTTGGCATCATTGTTTATCTATTCATTGTCGGCTGGATTCTCTTCAGCATCGTCGGCTATTTGTTCAAAATCGTGCCGTTTTTATGGTGGACGCATCGCTACAGCGAAAAAGTCGGCCAACAAAACGTGCCGACGTTAAAACAAATGATGAATGAGCGAGCCGTCACCGTCCAATGCCGCCTATGGCTCATCGCCCTCGCGCTGGCGGCCGTGGCGCTGGCTGTCGCGAGCGTGCCGCTGTTGGCCGTCGCTCAAACGCTGCTGGCTGGATTAAGCGTTGCTTTTGCCGGAACGATTTTAATGGTCTTCCGAAAATAAGCGAATGAGGAGGAAAAGAACGATGGATGTCCGCGAACTTGCCATTCAACAGCTGAAAACGGTCCTTGATCCGGAGCTCGGCATTAACGTCGTCGATTTAGGGTTGATTTATGACTTAAAAATCGAAGATGGGCATATCAATGTCCTGATGACGCTCACGACCCCCGGCTGCCCGCTTCACGACTCGATCGCCGGCGGCGTCAAACGGGCGCTTGAGCACATTGACGGCATCCGTGACGTGCGCGTCCAAGTGACATGGAACCCGCCATGGACGCCCGAGCGGATGAGCGAAGAAGCGCTCCGGCAGCTTGGGCATTTTTCCTGAAACGGTCCACTTTTCCATCCCCTTTTCGCCGTTCGCCCGTGTTGGGCGGGCGGTTGTTTCATTGTTCTGCAACTGCTGAACACTCCCCGCCCTTTATTTTTGTATCATAATAGAAAAAACGAGAGCCATCGCTTGCCTTCGACAGTCGAAAATGGGCAAACCACTTTTCTGTCAAGGATATGTTAAACTTCTTTGTTGCATCTATCTATTCATCCATTTGCTGACGGAAACGGACGAACCGCCCGCTTAATGATGAATTTCATTTTCATGCAGCATGGCTATCCGCCCGCTATTGTGAAAGCAAACCCGGAACAGCGCCGGAAGTATTACGAAGCGTTGGAAAAAGCGAGCGTCAAAGGTGAGGTCACTCCGTTCATTCAACTGATCGCCGCATGTGTCGAAGAAAGCTTGCGCCATTACTTGTACGCTTTAGGGATGGAGGATTAACAACAGAGCGCAAACAAAACGACACGGAACACAACGGGCATTTCCGTGTCGTTTGTTTTTCTCCTCCATGAGACCCGCCTCCGGTTGGCGTTTGATCGGCTATTCAAGCAACACGTTCCACAACCATGCCATCAAAGGAACGATGACAAAAAAGGCGAAGGCGATGTATCCGACATATCGAATCCACCGGGGAAATCCTCGCCAATCGAGGGCTTCCCGCTTCATCGCCCCTCCCGCGGCAATCCGATCCAACTGTTCGGTCGGCGAAAACACCCGGTCATCCATCCGTTGAATCTCTTCTGTCCGTTGCGTTTCATGCCTTCCTTCTTTTCGAGATCCCTTCATGACGCCCCTCTTCCCCACGATTTTCATGAACAGACCAAAACGATGGTTCCATCCAACAGCCGCTATCCCCAAACATTCAACCTAATCAGCTGTGATGTTTTCCTCTTCATTATACCGTCTCTCATCGTCAGAAAGCACCCATATTTCCACGCATTTCATGAGAGAGGACAAATGCACTTCTTCTAAGTTGGACGATGTATCTCGCTGCCCGCAGCCCCGTCTCATTCCTTCACCCGCAATAGGCGCATGCTGTTGAGTGTCACTAGCAGCGTCGCGCCCATGTCGGCGAACACCGCGAGCCAAAGGGTGAGCCAGCCCGGGACGGCGGCCACGAGTGCCAGCACTTTAAGCCCTAAGGCGACGGCGATGTTTTGCCGGATGACGGCAAGCGTTCGGCGCCCAAGGTGGACGGTGTACGGCAGCTGGCGCAAATCGTCGGCCATGAGCACAACATCGGCTGTTTCCAAGGCGGCATCCGTTCCCGCCCCGCCCATCGCCACACCAATATCGGCCGCGGCCAAGGCAGGGGCGTCATTCACCCCGTCGCCGACCATGGCGGTCATGCCGCAACGTTCTTTCAGCTCGCGGATCGCCGCCAGCTTCTGTTCCGGAAGGAGCTCGGCGCGAATATCGGATACGCCCGCTTGACGGCCGATGGCCTGTGCGGTTTGCTCGTGATCGCCCGTCACCATCATCACTTCCGCCACCCCAAGGCGCCGCAGCGCGGCAACCGTTTCCGGGGCGGACGGCCGCAGTTGATCGGCCGCGGCGACAAGCCCCAACAGCCGATCGGCCGTGCCGACGGCCATCACGGTTTTTCCTTCGTCCCGAAAGGCAGAGATTTGCTTTTCCGCTTCATCGGGCAACTTCCCGATCAAACTGGTGAACAAGGCCGGGCTGCCGATATAATACGTTTCGCTTCCGACAGCGGCCTTGACTCCCTTTCCGGTCAACGACTGAAACGCATCAACCGGCGCGTCAAGAAACGGTACTCCCTCTTCTTCCGCTTTGCGGACGATGGCAGAAGCCAAAGGGTGCTGCGACCGTTTTTCGATGGCGGCGGCGATGGCCAACAGCTGCTCACGTGTTCCTTCATACACGACGACATCGGTCACGGCTGGTTTCCCTTTCGTCAACGTCCCGGTTTTATCAAAGGCAACGGCACGCAGCCGGCCGATTTGTTCGAGATGCACGCCGCCTTTGATGAGCACACCGCGCCGAGCCGCGTTTCCGATGGCGGTGACAATCGCCACCGGGGTGGAGATGACGAGCGCGCACGGGCAGCCGATGACAAGAACGGCAAGACCGCGGTAAATCCAATCAAGCCACTCCCCGCCCATCACGAGCGGCGGAACGATGGCGATCAGAAGCGCGGTCACGATAATAAACGGCGTATAATAGCGAGCAAACCGGTCGACGAACGCTTGCGACGGCGCCCGCTCCGCTTGCGCCTCTTCTACAAGATCAATCATTTTCGCCAATGTCGTCTCATCCGCATGTTTTGTTACTTCAACTTCGAGGAATCCTTCTCCATTCAGCGTCCCGGCAAACACTGCGTCTCCCACTGCTTTTTCCACCGGCAGACTTTCGCCGGTGATCGCCGCTTCATTCACTGTCGAGGCGCCGCTTATGACAATGCCGTCCAAAGCGATTTTTCCCCCTGGTTTGACGATCATGACATCCCCGACGCGAACGTCTTCGACCGGAACGGTCATTTCCTCCGTGCCGCGCCGGATGGTCGCCTCCGCAGGTGCCATCTCCATCAATGATGCGATCGACCGCCGTGCTCGATCCATCGAGTAGCTCTCGAGCGCTTCGCTGATGGCAAATAAAATGACAACGACTGCTCCCTCTTGCCATTCCCCGATCGCCGCCGCACCGAGAATAGCGATCGTCATTAATGTTTTCATATCAAACTGCCAGCGGGCCAGATTCCGGAGCCCCGTCCAGAACAGGGAGTAGCCGCCGATCACGATCGCCGCCAAATACATCGCAATCGCCAGCATCCCCTTGTCTGCCGCATCCGCCGCAACGCCAAACAGAAGCAGTGCCACAGAGGCGAAGACATTTCGATTTTCTTTTCGCTTCCAAAACGGCTCCCGCTGAACCGTGCGCTCTCGTTCTTCACGAATTTTCAACTGTTCAAACGCTCCCGCTTGTTCAAGCTCATCAATCGTCGCCTCGCCCCAAACGGTGAGCTTGGCGGCGCCGAAATTCACTTTCGCCTCTTTCACGCCGGGCAAGGATTTCACGTTTTGCTCAAACTTAGCTGCGCAGTTTGTGCACGTTAGTCCTTGCACGCGGTATGTTTTGACCTCAAGCCGATCCAATGTTTGTTCATTCCCCACGGCCATCCCCCTCTTTCCGATGGGCGAGCGCGACAAGCAGCAGCTCGCGAATATGGTCGTCATCCAGCGAGTAAAAGGCCAGTTTCCCCTCTTTTCGATATTTCACAATTCCTTGTTTGTACAAGATGCGCAAATGATGCGATGCCGTCGCCACCGTCGCCCCGATCACGTTCGCTAAGTCACAGACGCACAGCTTCTCTTCACCGCAAAGCGCATACACAATTTTGGCTCGGTTCTCATCGGCAAGCGCCTTAAAAAAAGGGACAATCTCGGCAATTGGTTCATCGCGAAGCCGCCGCTGAACCCGCTCGACCTTCTCTTCGTCATAACAGTAAACGTCGCAAACATCATGACGGTGCATTCCTTCTCGCTCCTTGCCAATATTCAAATATTCATTTGAATATAGAATAGCATATCTCCCCCTTATATTCAAATATTCATTTGAATAAAAAATGTGTTCAAACGAAAAATCCGCCTTTTTTGTTTAAAAAGCGGATTTCCTCTTGTGAAGCACGTTTTAGCTGACCACAAACATGTTCGTTTCCTCATTGCCGATTTTGCTTACACATGCTCGCGAAACCAGCGCACCGTCTCCAAAAACGCTTCACGCGTCACTTTATGGCCGGCGTGCGGGTCGGCGATGAATTGCAGCCGGTCTTCGTTTCCTTCATAAAGTGGTTTAATTTGCTTGTAAAACTCATATGTATAAGCATACGGGACGACTTGGTCGGCTTTTCCGTGCCAGATGAACAGCGGCCGCCCGGCGAGTTTTTCCGGCTGCTTGGATAAATCGTAGCGGGCGAGCTTTTCTTTTTCGAGCGCAAGCAGCGTCGGCGGCAGCGGAATGTCGATTTGGCGCCGCTTTCCTTCTTCAATCATCTCATCAAAAAAGGCGCTGTAGTTCGGGCAGCCCATGAGCGCCACCGCCGCCCTCACCCACGGATAGACGGCGAGCGCGCCGAACGTGACGATTCCGCCCATCGATGTCCCAGCGAGCCCAATCCGTTCGGGATCCGCCAATCCGCGGCTGACAAGGTCGTTTTTCATCTCCTCGATTTCGGTGATCGTGCGCACGACAATGTCCCAAAACGACAGCTGCAATTTCCGTTCGCTCAAGCCTTCGTCCCGCTCACCGTGAAACAGCGCGTCGGGAAGCACAGCGCGGTAGCCCGCCTCCGCAAGCAAGTAGCCGAAATGCAAATTATACTCTTTCGCGCTCGTAAAGCCGTGGATAAAGAAAATCAGCGGCAGCCGTTCGTCCCGCTTTTCCGGCTTGACAACGTGAAGAACCGGCACGCCGGCCAACTGTTCCTGTTCAATGATCACCATGGTTGCACAAACCCCTTTCTTTTTCCATCGCTGTATAGTTTACCATATGGACAGCGATTTTGGAAAAGAGTTACACTATGTAGTGTAAAGAATAACGAGGGCAAAGGAGTCGGACATGAAGCCGTATTTAATCGCGTTGGATTTGGATGGAACGTTGCTCAAAGAGGATAAAACGATTTCCCCATTTACCAAAGACGTCATCCGCCGCGCCATCAACGTCGGCCATTTTGTTGTCATCGCCACCGGCCGCCCGTACCGGGCAAGCTCCATGTACTACGAAGAACTTGGCCTTGCAACGCCGATCGTCAATTTCAACGGTGCGTTTGTCCACCATCCGCGCCAGCCGTCGTGGGGCATGCACCATTACCCACTGCCGCTTGCGGTCGTCAAAGACATTGTTGAAATCAGCGAATCCTATGGAATCAAGAATATGATGGCCGAAGTGTTAGACAATGTTTATTTTCATCAACACGACGACGTCTTGCTTGACATCGTCCGCCTTGGCAACCCGACCGTGGAAATCGGTGATTTGCGCCGCTCGCTCGGCAAAGATCCGACGAGCGTGCTCGTGTACACAGACGATGATCATATCGAGCGGATTCAATCACACTTAGCGAATGTGTACGCCAACGTCATCCACCAACGGCGTTGGAGCGAACCGTGGCATGTCATTGAAATCATCCGCCATGGCGTCCATAAGGCCGCGGGCTTAAAACAAGTCGCCAACTACTTCGGCATTCCAAAGGAGCGCGTCATTGCTTTTGGCGATGAAGACAACGACCTCGAAATGATCGATTGGGCCGGGCTGGGCGTCGCCATGGGCAACGCTATCGAGTCATTGAAAACGGTCGCTGACGATGTGACGAAAAGCAACGAAGAAGACGGTATCGGCTTGTATTTACAAGATCTTCTAGGCCTGTAGCCCTGCCGCCCCCTTGCTACGGGAGGCTTCTCGCGCCTCCCAACCACTTCTTTCCGCTTTTGCATTGATTTTTTCCTGTCGTGTCAAGCAGATTTCCGCTTTCAGAGCGACGAACGGCGGTTTGTAACGAATTTCCTTACTACTGTTCCCTGGCGGCGGTTACACTATACGTGACGCAACGCGCGTCTTCAACTTTTTAAAGGGGGAATCGGTCATGGGCAAACGAAACAAATCGAAGCGTTTCGTCCAGCAAAGCGTCGATGCAGTCGAACGGCATGACAAGCGAATCCCTTATCACCTGACGTACGCCGAGGCGGAAGCGCGCAAAGCGGAAAAAGCGGTGGAAACGTCGCTTGGAGGGGCATAACGATGGGCAACCGTCTGTTTCAAGAGGCGCGCAAAGCAGTCGCACAGGCGAAACAAGCCAAAAGCGGCGAGATCGACATGAGCGTCGAGCGCGCTGTTGCCATCGCCAAAAACGCCTTGTCATCCGCGTACGCGCATTCCAACACGGCAGAAAAAGCGCAGTTGCGTCAATTTCAAGCTGAGCTTGATGAGCTCACTCAATAACAGCTGCGGGCTTCCCGCAGCTGTTTTTTTCTCTCGTCCCCGATTTTCCGTTGTATTCTGAGCTGAAAACCGCTACACTGAACATAGAAACATGAATCGCCGTTCACCTGCGGAAACGGTTCGTTCATCTGATAGAGCCGTGGGGAACACGAAAGAAGAAAAGAGGAGGACGAAAGATGTCCATTCAAATCATCACCGACAGCGGCGCGGATTTGCCTCAATCGTACATTCGCGAGCATCAAATCGCCTTTTTGCCGCTTGTCGTTCATTGGAACGGCCAAGATTACGAAGACGGCATCACAATCGAGCCGAAGCAAGTATATGACGCCATGCGCCAGGGGCATACGGTGAAAACGGCACAGCCAAGCCCGCTGGCGATGAAGGAGCTGTTTTTGCCATACGCCAAAGAAAACCGGCCATGCCTTTACATCGCCTTTTCATCGAAATTATCCGGTACATACCAGACAGCGATAGCGGTGCGCAGCGAGCTGCTTGATGAATATCCAGAATTTCGCCTGACAATCATCGACTCGAAATGCGCTTCGCTCGGCCAAGGGCTCGCCGTCATGAAGGCAGTCGAGCTGGCGGAGCGAAACACGCCGTACAACTTGCTTTGTGAAACGATCGAGGCGTATTGCCGCCATATGGAGCACATTTTCACCGTTGACAACTTGGACTACCTCGCGCGCGGCGGACGCATCAGCAAAACCGCCGCGGCCTTTGGGGGCTTGCTCAACATCAAGCCGCTTCTCCACGTCGAGGACGGGGCGCTTATTCCGCTTGAAAAACTGCGCGGGCGGAAAAAAGTGTTGAAACGCATGGTCGAGTTGATGGGCGAGCGCGGCGATGACCTGCAAAAGCAAACGATCGGCATCAGCCACGCCGATGATGAAGAAACGGCGCTTGAGCTGAAGCGGATGATCGAAGAAACACACGGCTGCACGCGCTTTTTCCTCTCCGACATCGGCAGCACCATCGGCGCCCACGCCGGACCGGGGACGATTGCCCTCTTTTTTCTGAACAAATATATTGAGATCTGACATCTTTCCCGCCGGACGAAACAAAGGCGCCTGCCCAACACAGGCGCCTGCCCTCATTACCGAAGTTGATCAAGAAGGTTGTAGTAGTAGTACGTTTTGGACCGCATCCGGCCATCCGAGAAAATGAGTTGCTGCTCCTCAAACCGATTCAAATAGCGCCGAACCGTTGCTTCCGGCAAACCGGTCAACGCCGCCATCATGTTCGCAGTAAAAATCGGGTGCTGGAACATGACATTGACAACGGTTCGAATATTCTGGCTGTTCACAAGCGCGCTTGCCTTTTCCAAATCTTCTTCATACAAATCGTTTACTTTTTGAATCAATCGGACATTTTGTTTTGCTTGTAAATGGACGCATTGCAAGAAAAACTGAATCCATTGCGTCCAGTCGCCTTTGTAGCGGGTATCATTCAAATAGCGGTAATACTTGTGCTTATCCCGTTCAAGCACATCGCTGACAAAAAAGTTCGGGTAATCGATGACACCCTTACTATACAAATAGAGCGGAATCAAAATTCTTCCAATCCGACCGTTTCCGTCAAGAAACGGATGAATCGTTTCGAACTGCGCATGAATTATGGCTACTCTCACTAATTCATCATAATCATCGTTCGGTTCATGAATGTATTTCTCTAAATTTGACATATACTCATTGACAAGATGCGGCTCCGGAGGAATGTAAGTGGCGGTTTCAATCGTGCATCCTTCCGGACCGAGGAAATTTTGCACCCTTCGGAATTCCCCTGGCGACCGATGGGATCCGCGTACATCGTTTGACAACAAAATTCGATGCAACTGCTTAAACAACCGAGTCGAAATGGGGATCTCTTTCAGCGCATCCATCCCTGCCACTAATGCTTCATAATAGTTTAATGCTTCTCGCACATCGCTGTTCGCTTTTCTGCTTTGTGCTTCAGTCTCCATCACTTCATCCAATGTCACTTGTGTCCCTTCAATTTTCGTCGACTGCACCGCCTCCTTCAGCATGATCGGTCTGAGCAGAAATCGCGGGTGCAGCTTTGAATGCCGCAGCATCGTTTGATACTCAACCATCGCCTTATTCGCTTCGATCAATTCGCGAAGAAAACGCATTTGATTCACGACATCTTCGCTAAGAGGAAGCTTGAAGGGGACAAACGGTTTTCGTTTCATTTTTCATTCCCCTTTACGAACATTTTAGATAAAAAATGATCGTTAAACACCTATATTTACCCTATTACAAACATTTATCTCTATTTTTGTACTTAATTATACTCTGTGGCGAACCATTTGTGAAGAAAAATTCTCCATTTATCTTTCCACAAACTACCTTCCCCTATTTCCATATAGTTCATTTCCATTTGCCGCATACTAATGATGGACGATCGAAACAAGGGAGGGCTACCGATGCCAAACACGAGCGACAATGACAAAAAAGCACGCGACAACCAAGCGAAGCGCCATGAGAAAAACATGATGCGCGAAAAAAACCGCGAAGCCGGGAAGTTCGCGTATTCGAAGAAGACGGATCATTTGTGAGCAAAATGACAAAAAAGGCGGCCGAAACACCGCCTTTTTCACATTGTTCCCCTGCATCAAGTCCCGCTTTCAGCATGGTGCTACATGCCGGCCTCTTCCGGATAAAGGACGAAACTAACCTTCTTGCCCCTTTGGTCATTGTTGTCTTTCCTCCCACCTTTTTCTATAATGAAAGTACATCACACGCCCGGGAGGTCACGTATGTCGAAAGAAAGTTCGTTTGATATCGTATCCAAAGTCGATTTGGCGGAAGTGGCGAACGCCATCAACATCGCCATGAAAGAAATCAAGACGCGCTATGACTTCAAAGGAAGCAAAAGCGATATTTCGCTCGAGAAAGACGAGCTCGTTCTCATCTCCGACGACGAGTTTAAGCTTGAGCAACTGAAAGATGTGCTCATCGGCAAGCTCATTAAACGCGGGGTGGCGACGAAAAACATCCAATACGGCAAAATCGAGCCGGCCGCAGGCGGCACAGTGCGCCAGCGCGCCAAGCTCGTCCAAGGGATCGACAAAGAAAACGCGAAAAAAATCACCACGATCATCAAGAACACCGGCTTGAAAGTGAAAAGCCAAGTGCAAGACGACCAAATCCGCGTCAGCGGCAAAAGCAAAGACGACTTGCAAAAAGTGATCGCCGCCATTCGCGAAGCCGATTTGCCGATTGAGGTGCAGTTTGTGAATTATCGATAAGCGGATGAGGCAAGCCTCCATCCGCTTTTCTTGTTTAGTGAAACGCCTCTCGCCAAACAACGATGACGGGGTTGCGGCTCAATTCTTCAAACTCCAGGAATTTCCGCGCCTCTTTCTCCGCCTCCCGCAGCATTTGTTCGTAAACACTGGCATTCTTGATGCTGTTGTCAATCCCTTGGGCAACGACCACACCGATTTTGGCATGGGGAAATATGGCCCAAACATCGTCTTCAACAACAAAACGTGTCATCATTCACTCCTCCATTTCCTTACGGTTTCGAAGGGTTCGCCAAGGCGGAGAATAGTCCTAACAAGATATAACAACAGCCCGCCACCCGGTTCATCACCTTCACACTTCCTTTCTTGGCAGCCAGCCGTTTGCGGATGCCCGCGGCCAACATGGCATACAAGCTGTCATTCAGCAAGGCGAGAACAACAAATATCGCCCCCAAAAGCTACGCCGAGCACCGATACAACCCCTGCTTTCGTTCCTTGGCTCATGCTCCTAGCCATGATGTACAATACTGCCGGTCCGGGGACGATGAGTAGCGCCGTGGCTGCCACTATAAACACACCGATCGCCGCAAGATCCATCACATCTCACTCCTTCATTTTCTATTTCACTGCTGTTGCTTTTTCATCAAGAAAGCGATTTGCTTTTCGTTTTCAAATGGCATTTGCTCGAGCTGCTTGATGATCCGTTCTTGTCGGTGTGCAGGATGGTTTTGGCTCAACTTGGCTTTTCCTTCGATTCGTTTGATGATGATTTTGAAAGCTTGAATTCCTTTGTTCATGCCGGACAGCATCCTAGAATCGACCTCTGACAGCTGGTAACGGCTGCCCGGTGCTTCGTATTTTTCTACCATATCGTGCAGCGACTGCATGATTTCTTCTTCATCGTCGATCAACTCCACGTTCCCATACACATGGACGGCCACATAATTCCATGTTGGCACCGCCTGGTTCGTTTCATACCAAGAAGGAGAAATATAACAATGCGGACCGTGGAAAATCGCCAAGACCGTCTGATGTTGAATGTCGTTCCATTGCGGATTCGAACGGGCAAAATGGCCGTACAAACACGTTTTCTCTCGATCGAGCAACAGCGGCAAATGGGTGGCAAACAGCTCCCCTTGATGCATCGACACCAAGGTGGCAAAACTGTTCTCCTTAATTACTTGATAGGCGACATCCACATCGTTGATGGCAAAATCCTTCGGAATATACATTAAATCCCCCCTTCACTTTTTCCAACTTAACAATCGAATCTTTACGATGTATCATATAACTAAATTTGACATAGAAAAAGGGACAATAACAAAAAAATAAACATGTCAGAGGGATGGACATGAAAACGATCATTTTTGCTCTACATGACCGCTTGCCTAAATACAAACAAATCTACGAAAAGTTAAAATCGATGATTGAACAAGGCGACATCCAGGCGAATGAACCACTTCCCTCGATCCGTCAACTTGCTGAATCGTTGAATGTGAGCCGCAACACCACCTTAATGGCCTACGAACAGCTTGTTGCTGAAGGATATATTCGTGCGGAAAAACGAAAAGGGTATTTTGCCAATGAAGTGGAACCTCTTTTCATTCCAAAAGCCCGCATTTCTGCACGCCAATCGGCAAGGGAAGCAGCAACGTCCGTTGTTGTCGATTTTCGCGCCGATACCGTCGATGCCGATCATTTCCCCGTTAAAGCATGGAGAAGAATTTCCAATCAAGTATTGGCAGCCAAAGGATGTTTTTGCTATGGGGATCCGTTTGGGGAATTATGCTTGCGCAAACAAATCTCCATCTATCTTCTCGAATCCCGCGGGGTGATCACAGAGCCAAACGCCATCATCATTGGAAGCAGCACACAGCAAATGCTTCTCTCCCTTGGCCATATTCTAAAAGATGAGTTCAACAGCGTGATCGTCGAAGACCCTGGTTATGACGGCGCCAGAGAAGCGTTTTTGTTTCACCGCTTTCAGCTGGAAACGGTGCCTGTTTCCGAAACCGTCATCGATCTTTCACCGCTCGAGAACAGGCGATCGCGGCTCATCTATGTCACCCCTTCACATCAAAGCCCGATGGGAGTCAGCATGCCGATCCAGCAACGGCACAGGCTCATTCAATGGGTGAACAACGTCGATGGCTATATTATCGAGGACGATTACGACAGCGAATTCCGTTACACGCAAAAGCCGTTTCCTGCTCTTGCTTCCATTGATTCCACAAAAGTCATTTATCTGGGCAATTTCTCAAAATCGTTTCTGCCTGGGATTCGCTTAAGCTACATGGTGTTGCCGCCGTCGCTTTTGTACCGTTATCAGCAGCAGTTTCGCCTTTTCGAAAGCACTGCGTCCATCCTCAGCCAATTGGCGATGGCCAAATTTATGGAGGAGGGGGAATGGGGCCGCCATATTAAACGCATGCGCCTCGTGTACAAACGAAAAATGGAGCATTTAACATCACTACTGCGAAAAGCATTTGGGGATATGATCTCCATTATTGGCGAACAGTCCGGTTTATACGTGTTAATCAAAGTTCATTCCGATTGTTCAGAAGAACAGCTACTTCAACGCGCCCTATCGTGTGGGGTAAAAGTGTATCCCACTTCGCGCTATTTTGTGAACCAACGGCCAGACCGACCCATGATCAAGCTCGGTTTTAGCGGCTTGTCGCTCGAGGATATTGAGCTTGGAGTAAAACTGCTCAAAAAAGCGTGGTGTTGACGACGACTTCACGGAAAACGCCCCTCTTTTTACACAAGCTCACGGAATCCCTGTCTTGGCGTGTATTTTTGATCGGTTTCTAATGTCACGTTAATTTTAAATATTTACATTTTTTTGTTTTTTTTGTATAATACACTAAAGGGGAAAGAGAATATGGGTGGAAAAAATCATAGACCATTTAATATGTGGTGCAAAATTGATATAGCTATTGAACTTTCCACCAGTATTTCTACAGAGCTTTTCTATCGACTGGAAGGACATGGTTCTCTTACGGTGGTCCCTCCTATTCCTACAAGTGACGACATACTAAAACATGCTCCGTCTCAAGTCCCTGCGAGTTGGTAATAATCCTTTGGGGTGGTCCTCAAGATTTTTCAAGACCACCCTAGCTTATTAAATGGAAAGGGTAGAAAAAAATGATTGCCGTGCAAGACGTAAACAAAATCTATCCGCCAAACCGCCAAGTATTACATAATGTTTCCCTTGAACTGGTTGAAGGGGATCGACTTATTCTTTTAGGGCCGAATGGAGCCGGAAAAACTACTTTAATAAGATGCATCATCGGGCTTACTGCACCAGACAGCGGCAGCATCTATGTCAATGGAGTAGATGTTGTCCGCCATCCAGATGAAGCGCGCGAGTCGATTGCGGTCGTATTTGAAGAAGCTGACAACTCCTATTCTTATTTAACTGTTTTGGAAAATCTCTTATACTTCGGCTTGCTGAACAAATGGAGTCGTGCTGAAGCAAAACGAAGAGCCGAACGAATGATGGCCGTGTTGAATCTAACCCCATACGCTGAGCGTCTTACCCAAACCCTTTCACGTGGGATGAAACAAAAACTGGCATTTGCGATCGCCTTAATGAAAGGAGCGCCGTTTTTGTTCCTTGATGAGCCAACTCTTGGCCTTGATGTTGAGTCGCAGCATCATATCCGAACCATGTTAACGGAAGAAAACCAATGGTGGAAAGCCGTTCTCATCACCACCCACGATATTCCTTTTGCCCACGCCGTTGGAAATAAGTTTGTCTTTATCCAAGACGGAAAAATCGTTTGGAGCGGCACGAAAGAACATTTTTCAACTCCAGCCGATCTTGAAACTCATTTTTTGGCCGCTATTCGTTCCAACCTATCCGTCTAAGGAGGTGAGTCGGTTGCCCCTGCAAATCTTGAATGTAGTATGGGCGTCCTTTTTGAAAAAAAGGGCAGAGTATCGTCGGTATTGGTTCGATTTTACCGTTGGCCTTATCATTAAATTTGTCTTTTTTCTCGGTACGCTGTACGCAAGCCCGATACAAACCGGAAAGGAAGCGACGCTCAAACTGTTCGGTTTCAGCCTTTGGTACTTAAGCGCTCATTTGATCTCAAAGCTCGGCAACACGGTGATCGAGGAAGCGTATCTCGGCACGGCAGAGCAGGTACTTTCCACCAAGACTCCCCCATGGCAAGTTTTAATGGGCGTAGTGATCGCGGAAATCGCATTATCATCCGTGTGGGTAGTGCTCTTTTTCATCTGTGCGGCTTTGATGATTGGATTTTCCGAAATTCTCTCGGGAATATTATCCATGATAACGGAGATCGTCGTATTTGGCGGCGTAAGCCTAATCGGGATGACGGGAATCGGTGTGTTCATTTTAGGACTGTCCCTTCGCTTAAAACAAGTCGGAGCCGTTACCGAGGTGCTGCTTTATTATTTATTAATCTTCTCAGGTTTTTTTCTATCTTCAAATTTATTGCCGACAGCGTTTCATATTCTCAACTACTTTTCTCCCCTTTCTTGGGCCGTGCAAGGAGTGAATGAAGGATGGCCCGTATTCTTTCCTGCTCTCGGCATCTCGCTATTATGGCTGGCCATGGGCTCATTGGTCTTGAAGCAACAATGGCATTGGGCGAGAAAAAACGGAAAAATCGGAAGCTACGTATAAAAGAGCGGACGTTATCCCTCACATTTCGCACCCTTTCGGCGAAAACGGATTTGTTGCGGACAGTCACGATCCGCGGCGAACCCCATTCCGTCATCGAAGCCATTGAGCGGCAAATGTACCATTATTCGTATCATATCGGGCAAATCGTCTATATCGCGAAACAGCTGAACGCAAACAACTGGAAAACACTGACCATACCAAGAAATCGAAAAACAACATAAGCAGCTTCTGATTCGAATGATCATGCAAACGCCATCCGCCCCTCAGAACCGTCAGTCGATAAAGGCGGATGGCTTTTTTTTGCAGCTTGGCGTTTCTCTACAATCATACCGATCTAAATCGTGGTCATCGTCTGGAAAGTTTCACAATGCCGACCAACAAACAAACCATCCCCACTCCCCACGCCAGCCCCGCCTTGCCAAGAAGGAGGGAGATTTCTTCGGATGCCTGCACATGGGTAAGATCAAACTTGATTGCTCTCAATGCAAAGTAGGCGGCAATAGAGAACAGCAGAAAATGAGCAAAAATCCAATGCCATGCGGAACGACGCGGCCGGTCCTTCCGCCAAAGAAAAACAACCGTTATGATGGCGACCAACATCACGCCGGAAAAACCACCAATGAGCAAATCCATCACATCTTCTTCCATGGGCAAGTGTTTATGCATGTTTTCGACCCCTTTCATCAAGGTGAGGTAATATTTTATACTTCTCTTTCCATTCCCCCTCTTCCTTTTTCCAAATATTCAAACACTCATCACAATCATCTTCGAGCAGAGAGTTCATGCGTTATTCGGCAATAAGAAAAGGTGTCCTATCTCTTTTGGGACACTCATTTGATAAGTTCGAATTTTCGAACAAAATTGCCGAACATTTGGAGAAAATGGACGAAATCTTGGCACGCTTCCCCTATCAAATCTCTTTAGGAGCTGTTGAAGCATGTTTATTTCTTCCAACCGTTTATTCGCAAATTCTGAGGAAGTCGACTTTTCAAATTGAGAACTTGCTTGTTTTAAATGTTCTTTCACTTTATCACCACCCCCTCTTCTTCACCATTATTACTTGGCACGATTTTTGCGTTTCATAGTAGGCGAAACCAAAAAACTTTATAAGGAGATGGTGAGAAATGAAAGCCGCCGTTGTTCACAAATTCAAGCAAAAACTTCAAATTGAAGAAGTGGAGAAACCAAAACTAGGATATGGCGAAGTGCTTGTGAAAATTGAAGCTTGTGGCGTCTGCCATACCGATTTGCATGCGGCTCATGGGGATTGGCCGGTAAAACCGAAACTTCCACTTATTCCTGGTCATGAAGGGGTAGGAATTGTTGTTGAGATCGGTGAGGGAGTGAAATCAATCCAAATTGGCGACCGTGTTGGCATTCCATGGTTATACTCAGCATGCGGTGAATGTGAATATTGTTTAAGCGGTCAAGAAACACTTTGTCCACATCAATTAAACGGTGGATACTCTGTCGATGGCAGTTATGCAGAATATTGCAAAGCCCCGGCCAATTATGTCGCACGAATTCCTAAAAACCTCGATCCCGTACAAGTTGCTCCTATTCTTTGTGCTGGGGTCACAACGTATAAAGCATTAAAAGTTTCAAATGCCAAGCCTGGCGAATGGGTCGCTATTTATGGAATCGGGGGATTGGGCCATATTGCTCTTCAATATGCCAAGGCAATGGGATTAAATGTTGTTGCTGTTGATATCAGTGATGAAAAGGCAGAACTTGCGGCAAAGTTGGGTGCTGATATTACGATCAATGGATTGCAAGAAGACCCTGTAGCAGCCATTCGTGAAAAAGTAGGCGGAGTACAAGCGGCTATTAGCGTTGCTGTAACGAAAAAAGCGTTCGAACAAGCTTATCAATCCGTGCGACGCGGCGGCTGCCTTGTCATAGTTGGACTGCCTCACGATGAACTGCCGATTCCTATTTTTGACACTGTATTAAATGGCGTTACGATAAAAGGTTCGATCGTCGGTACACGAAAAGATATGCAAGAAGCTCTAGATTTCGCCGCACGCGGAAAAGTTCGCCCTATTGTGGAAGCGGTACCATTAGAAAAAATTAACGAAGTATTTGAACGGATGGAAAAAGGTCAAATCAATGGCCGCGTTGTTTTAACAATGTAACACAAAGCAGCAGAAGAACAACCCTAAATTTCCTAGAGGAACGATGGAAAATAGCGATTTTTTCGGCATTGTCTGTTTTTGGTTTAGGAGTGGATTGATATCATAAGGTTTCCCATTTTGAGAAATCGACCTGTTCCACCACAACGCCTATCATCTGCTTTCTAGAAAACATTACGGTGCCTATTATATCAAGCTCTTAGGGGACGATTCCCCCTCCCCTAAGAGCAGCTACTTTATAAGACGCAATGGCCATAAGAGTATATCTGAATGGAAAATAGCTTAATTTAAACATCTTTCTGAAACTTTATGACACAAGGAGAATGCAAATGATTTACAGCAAACCAGGCGAAAAAGATGCAAAAGTTCAATTCAAAACAAGATACGATAACTATATTAACGGAGAATGGATACCGCCTATTTCGGGTCGATATTTCCAAAATATTACACCCATAACAGGAGAAGTATTTTGTGAAGTAGCACGCTCGCAGGCTGAGGATATTGAATTGGCGTTAGATGCAGCACACGCGGCAAAAGAAGCTTGGGGAAAAACATCACCGGCTGACAGAGCGTTGATTTTAAATAAAATCGCTGATCGAATGGAAGAAAACTTAGAAATGTTAGCGGTTGCCGAAACATGGGATAACGGCAAACCAATCCGTGAAACATTAAACGCTGACCTTCCTTTAGCCATCGATCATTTTCGTTATTTCGCTGGAGCCATACGCGCTCAAGAAGGAACAATCAGCCAAATTGACGACGATACGATCGCGTACCATTTTTATGAACCACTCGGCGTTGTCGGGCAAATTATCCCATGGAATTTTCCATTATTGATGGCAGCATGGAAAATTGCTCCTGCGCTTGCTGCCGGAAACTGCATTGTGCTAAAACCAGCTGAACAAACTCCAGCATCGATTATGGTGCTTATGGAGTTGATTGGTGATCTGTTGCCGCCTGGAGTGCTCAATGTTGTCAACGGGTTCGGATTAGAAGCTGGCAAACCATTAGCTTCTAGTCCACGTATCGCCAAAATCGCATTTACCGGTGAAACAACGACAGGGCGGCTGATTATGCAGTACGCTTCACAAAATATTATTCCTGTTACACTGGAATTGGGCGGCAAATCCCCAAACATCTTCTTTCCTGATGTAATGGAAAAAGACGATGACTTTTTAGATAAAGCGATTGAAGGATTTGTCATGTTCGCTTTAAACCAGGGCGAGGTTTGTACGTGCCCTTCTCGTGCTCTCATCCATGAGTCCATTTATGACGAATTTATGGAGCGCGCTCTTGAACGCGTGAAAAAGATTCGAACAGGAAATCCACTTGATACAAGCACAATGATGGGAGCACAAGCTTCAGCAGAACAAATGGAAAAAATTCTTGCATACATTGATATTGGAAAACAAGAGGGCGCCGAATGCCTAATTGGCGGCGAAAAAAACATAATCCCTGGATTCGAAAACGGGTATTATATCAAGCCAACCGTATTTAAAGGACATAATAAAATGCGTATTTTCCAAGAAGAAATTTTCGGTCCAGTAGTCTCAGTGACAACATTTAAAGATGAACAGGAAGCTTTGGAGATCGCTAATGATACGTTGTACGGCCTTGGTGCCGGGGTATGGACGAGAAACATCAACTTGGCTTACCGTTTCGGAAGAGGCATTCAGGCAGGAAGAGTTTGGACAAATTGCTACCATGCTTATCCGGCCCATGCTGCTTTTGGAGGATATAAACAATCTGGGATCGGCCGTGAAACCCATCATATGATGTTAGCGCACTATCAACAAACGAAAAATTTACTCGTTAGCTACAATCCAAAACCATTAGGATTTTTCTGATCAATCAAGCAACAAAAAGCTGATCCGAAAGTCGTTTACGCTTTTGGATCAGCTCCTTTTTCTTTTAATAAATATCTCAATGTTCGTACGCTGATATTTAATCGCTCTGCTGCTTCTTTACGATTTCCTAACGTTTCTTTTAACATTTTCATTACAAAAGATCGGCCGATTTTAGTTTCTAGTTCTTTCACTGAAGATATTACTTGTTCAAGATCTAATCGATCACTGTTTTTCCATAGTGCTAGCACACCATTCATCCATTTTTGCAAATAAGCTTCTAAGTCTTCTACTTCATCTTTTGTACTTCGCTTGTTATTCGACACTTGCCCTAAATGCAACGGAACCTTAAGCTTCTCCGGCAAATAATCAACGGTGATCACCTCTGTTTCTCCTTCCGCTAGAGTTATCGCCCTTTTAACAACATTATACAATTCTCTCACATTCCCCGGCCAATGATACTGTTTCATACGGGAAATACAGTCCTCTGAAAACGATAGAGGTGTATTTAGTTTTTTTAAAAAATAATCAATCAAAATTGGAAGATCTTCGAGCCGCTCTCGAAGCGGAGGAATGGTAAGTTTCACAACATCTAATCTATATAATAAATCCTCTCTAAACGTCTTCTCCTCGACCGCTTTTGCCAGATTGACATGCGAAGCAGCAATAATGCGTGTATTCGTTTTGCGGATCGTTTCACCCCCGACGCGAATATACTCCCCTGTTTCTAGCACTCTTAACAGTTTTACTTGCGTCGCGAGAGACGCTTCTCCAATTTCATCTAAAAATAACGTGCCACGGTTAGCAATTTCAAAAATCCCCTTTTTCTCCTTTACCGCTCCTGTGAACGCTCCTTTTTCATGTCCAAACAATTCGCTTTCTAACAGTGTTTCCGAAACAGCGCCACAATTCACCCCAATAAAAGGCTGGTCATAGCGCATGCTCGCGTTGTGGATAAAATGAGCGAGCACTTCTTTTCCAGTCCCCGTCTCTCCTTCAATCAACACGTTCACATTTTTTTTCGCAATTTTATAAGCCAATTTAAGCAAATCATTCATCTCTTTATTTGTTCCAACAATGAAACCGAGCGTCTCAGCCAGCTTATACATATCATCTTGGGATGAAAGAGGACCATCACTTAATAATTCATCGATTAATCGCTCTAACTGTTCAATATCGTCAAACGGCTTTTCAATATAGTCGTTTGCTCCATGTTTAATCGCTTCAACCGCTGTCTTTACTGTGCTATAGCCTGTCATTACAACAGCTTTACAAGAAGGACATGAGCGTTTTAACTGTTTTAATAAATTTAAACCATTTGCATCTGGAAGTTTCACATCGATGAAAGCAAGATCAAACTTGTATTGTTGAATCAACTGAAAAAAATCTTCCCCACTAAATCCAAGCTTAACCTTGTTCCCTCTTCCTTCTAATAAATGTTGGAAAAACGTCCCAACTTCCCTTTCATCATCAATAACTAAAATATTCCCCACTCATCTCCCCCCTTATTTCTTTTTTGGAAGTTTTAATATAAACTCACTTCCTTTACCAAGTTCGCTGACCACCTCAATCGTTCCACCATGCGCCTCAGCAATCCCTAAACTGACAGACAGCCCAAGTCCGGTTCCCTTCCCTGGCCTCTTCGTTGTAAAAAATGGATTAAAAATCTCCTGTAAATATTGTTCTTCTATTCCTTTTCCGTTGTCACGAACCGATAGAACAACCCAATGCTCTCCAGCTTCAACGATCGACTTTGTTTCTATAACAATGATTTTCTCTGGAATATCTATCTCTTCAAGCGCATCTTTAGCATTTATTAATAAATTTAAAACTATTTGGCTTATCTGTTGTACGTTTCCCTCAATCAATTCAATGGAAACGTCTAATCTTTTTTGAATAATAATATTTTGTTTACAAATTTGATCACCAATTAACCCTAATACTTGTTCAACGGCATCATTTATAGAACAGTCCTCGAATCTATATTCATCTTGCCTTGAAAATGTTAATAAATTTTGAATAATAGTTTTACAACGCTTCCCGCATGAATAAATATCAAATAGCAGTTTATATATACGATCATCTTTTGAAAAAGACCTCAACAACAGTTGGGCATTGCCAAGAATGGCGGTGAGAGGGTTATTCAATTCGTGCGCAATTCCAGCAGCCATTTCCCCAATTGCAGCTAACTTTCCTGATTGAACAAGTTGGGCTTCAATCTGCAATTTTTCAGTAATGTCATTGAGATACATAATAACAGCATACATATTTTGTTTTTCATTTAAGACGGGATAAGAACGCAATTCACATACCCGCTGTTGGATGTGAATACGCCGATGAACAGGTTTTTTTGTTTCTAAAATTTCCACGATCGGGCTTTCCTTCGGATTGATTGATAACAATTTACATATATCCTTTTTATACAAGTCACCTTGAAAAAATTCGTTAGCTGCATCGTTATATCGCAAAACATTCCCTTCTAGGTCGATGAGGAATATCATTTCTGAAACAGCACGGAACGTTTCTTCCCATTCTTTTTTACTGGTAAGTACTTCATTATAAAGACGGGCATTTTCAATGCAAACTGCCAGTTGGTCGCAAAATTGCTGAAAAAAGGACAGATCATCTTCATCATACACCACTTTTTCCTTGCTTCCTATACTCAGTACCCCGATCACCTTCCCTTTGCTAATAAGGGGGATCAATAACACACTGCGAATTCCCAAGGCGTTATATACAGCTACTTCGACATACAAATCTTCGTCCTCTTCTATTTGATAAAAAATTTTTTCGAGCGATTGTATGACTTGCCAATAGAGCGATCGCTCTTTTGGCAAAACAAAACCAATAGGAAAATACAAAGAGTGAGCGGGATATACATTTGTTAACACTAATTTATGATTTTCACATAACGATAAGCTGATTCGTTCCACTGGAAAAATTGTTTTCAATTTATCTATACTATTTTTTAACATTTCATCCATTGACATATCAATATTAAAACTTTTGGTAATATCGTTAATAATCTCCAACTGCATATTTTTCTTTTTTAACTCTATCACCATCTTTTTTAATTCTGTGTAATAACTTTTTTTCGAAGATTGAACTCCTGTTAAAAGGCTAATGAGCTGTTGCCGGTCATTCATTTTGTTTACCACGCCTTTCTGAATATTCCTTCAATTTCTTCTACAGTGATATCACGAGGGTTGGTGATCATACATGCGTCATGAAAGGCAACCAAACTCATTTTCCGTATTTCTTCTTGTTTCACTCCTATATCAGATAATCGCTGTGGCACCCCAATATCCTCTGCCAATTGTTTTACATATTCAATTGTTTTTCTTCCCGCTTCCATATAAGACATGCCACGAGTATCCATTCCGAGAAAACAAGCAATATCAGCAAATTTTTTCGGATTCGCCAACAGATTGAACTCCATCACATGCGGAAGCAATATAGAGTTTATATCCCCATGAAGAAGAGGATACCTTCCCCCGACAGCATGGGACATTGCATGAACAGCGCCTAAAATCGCGTTAGAAAAAGCCAATCCTGCCTGCAAACTCGCCATTGCCATATTGGTTTTTGCCTCTTGGTTGATTTTAGAGGCGACAGAAGGGCGCAAATATTTTCCTACTAAAGAAATAGCGTTTTGAGCTTGAACGTCTGTAAGCGGTGTAGCTGCTAGACTTACATACGCCTCAATGCCATGCGTTAAAACATCTAATCCTGTTGAGGCAGTTAAATGAGCGCTTTTTGTCGACAATGTTTCTGGATCAATAATTGCAATATCAGGAATAAGAGATCGGGAAATGATCGTCATCTTTTTTTTCTCTTTTGTATTAACAATAACAGAAAATTGGGATACTTCTGATCCTGACCCTGCTGTTGTTGGAACCATCACTTGAGGAGGAAGGGGCAATTGAATTTTATCCACTCCCTCATATTCATGAATTTGTCCCCCGTTTGTAGCAAGAATGGCGACAGCCTTTGCGGCATCAATAGAACTGCCTCCACCGATTCCAATGATAGCATCGCATTCATTCTCAAGATATGCTTCACAGCCTTTTTTTACTTCTTCGTCCTTTGGATTTATTGTTACATCACAAAATGTCGTGTATTTTAATCCTACTTGCCTGCAACTCTTAATGACAACATCGAGCCAACCAGCTTCCGTAACACCTGGATCGCTGACAATCAACACATTTGTCGCACCAAGCCTTAGACAACTTTCCCCTACTTGATGAATGGAACCGTTACCAAAAATCACTTCGGGCATCACGAACTTATGAATGTTCATCCTCGTGCCCCCTTATTGGCCATCTGCATTTTATTGCTCAACAACCTTATGTTTTAAGCACTCATTCGACATCCCGGATGAGAAATCCTCCTGATTTTCTGCAGGAGAAGGAGAAATGAGAAAGCGAGCGCCAACCCTCGTGAATGAAGGCGTACGCTCGCTTCGCCGATAGAACGCTGCTTCGTTTGTTTATTTTTGCTGCATCTTAAACTGCAAAAACAGCTCGTTGTAGTAGGCGAGCATGTGTTTTCCCAAGTTTTCGTACACTTCGAGAGGCCCTGCTGAATCCAAATCGGGGTAGAAGCGGCGATCGCCCGCGATGTCTTTTGGCAAATAGCGAAGCGCCTTTTTATTCGGCGTCGAATAGCCGACATACTCGGCGTTTTGCGCCGCGTGTTTCGGGTCGAGCATAAAGTTGATGAACGCGTGCGCCCCTTCGATGTTTTTCGCTGTTTTCGGAATGACCATGTTGTCAAACCATAAGTTGGAACCTTCTTTCGGCACGACATAGTCGAGCTTGTCGTTTTTGGCAATGATTTCGGCCGCATCGCCTGACCAGACGACGCCGATGGCTGCTTCTTCATTGGCAAGCAGCAGCTTGATTTCATCGCCGACAATCGCCTTCACATTCGGCATGAGCCGATCGAGCTTCCGCTTGGCTTCTTGCAAGTGGGCTTTGTTCGTGTCATTGAGCGAATAGCCGAGGCTGTTTAGCGCCATCCCCATCACTTCGCGCGCCCCGTCGACAAGCAAAATTTGATTGCGCAAGTCCGGGTTCCATAAGTCGTTCCAGCTTGTGATGGTCTTGCCGCCAAGCATCTCGCGGTTGTAGACGATGCCGACCGTCCCCCAAAAATACGGCACGGAATACCGGTTGTGCGGATCAAACGGCAAGTTGAGAAACCGCGGTTCGATATATTGCAAATTGGGAAGCTTTCGGTGATCAAGCGGCAGAAGCAGCTTTTCTTCGATCATTTTGCTGATGGCGTAATCGGATGGAACGGCGACGTCAAACGTTGCCCCGCCTTGGGCGATTTTCGCCATCATCGCCTCATTGGAATCAAACGTTTGGTAAATCACTTTCCACCCTGTCTCTTTTTCAAATTCGCGAATGAGCGCGGGGTCAATGTAATCGCCCCAGTTGTAGACCGTCACCGTTTTGCCTCCGCCGTACCCTTCCGCTTCGTTCAGCCGATGAGTGACAAACATCAGGACGAACGCGGCGATGAACACAGCCGCAAATCCTTGGACAAGCCGTCTCACCTACTTTCGCCCCCCTATCCCGTACAAGCGGCCGCCTTTTCGGCTGAGCACGTAATAGCCGATGACGAGCAGCATCGTAAATAAAAATAGCAGCGTCGACAGCGCATTGATCGATAAGGAAATGCCCTGGCGCGCCCGCGAATAAATTTCCACCGACAGCGTCGAGAACCCATTTCCCGTGACAAAAAAGGTCACGGCAAAGTCATCGAGCGAATACGTGAGCGCCATGAAAAAGCCCGCCCATATGCTCGGAGCCAAAAACGGCAGCACCACACCGGACAGCACTTGCCAATGACTGGCTCCTAAATCTCTAGCCGCATCAATCAGCGTCGGGCTCATTTCTTCCAGTTTCGGCAGCACCATTAACACGACAATCGGCACGCTAAAAGCGATATGGGACAACAGCACGGATGTAAAGCCGAGCTTGATGCCAGCGATTGTAAACAGCAGCAAAAACGAAGCACCGATGATGACGTCTGGGCTGACGATCAGCACGTTGTTGAGGGCGAGAAGAGCGTTTTTCGTCCGTTGCCGCTTGACATAGTAAATGGCGAGCGCCCCGATGACCCCGAGTATCGTCGCAACCGCCGCCGACAACAGTGCGATGACGATTGTATTCAAAACGATGATGGGCAAGCGGTCGTCGGACAGCACGTCGCGGTACCACTTGAGCGTGAACGATTGAAAATCGTGCATCGCCCCGCCGCTGTTGAAGGAATAATACATCAAATACACAATCGGCATATACATCACGGCAAACACGACTAACAAGTACACACGTCCCCATGCCTGCATCCGTTTCATCGGCTTCCCTCTTTTCTTCCGCTTCCTGTCAGGACGACGATGACCGCCATCGCGATCATTAACACAACCGCGATCGTCGCCCCCATCCCCCAATTTTGGGTGACAAGAAAATGCTGTTCAATGGCAGTGCCGAGCGTAATGACGCGGTTGCCAGCGACAAGGCGTGTAATCATAAACAGCGACAGCGCCGGGATGAATACCGCTTGGCAGCCGGCCTTCACTCCGCCAAGCGTGAGCGGAAAGACGACACGGCGGAACGTCGTCCAAGCCGAAGCGCCCAAATCGCGGGCGGCATCGACAAGCGATGGCGGCAGCTCCTCCAGCGCGTTGAAAATCGGCAGCACCATAAACGGAATAAAAATGTACACCGACACAAAGACAAAACTGAAATCGGTGAACAACAGCTGCCGCGGCCCGACGCCCAGCGCTTTCAACAAATCGTTGGCCAGCCCGTACGTGCCGAACAGCCCTAAAAACGCATACACCTTCAGCAGCAAATTCACCCACATCGGCAAAATAAGCAACAACAGCCATAACTGCTTGTGCCTCGTCTTTGTCAGCCAATAGGCGGTTGGATAGCCGATGAGCAGCGACACAAGCGTGATTAAAAACGCATACCAAAACGAATACGCCATCATTTTCAAATAAATGGGCGTCCACACGGATTTGTAGTTGGACAACGTCCAACGGCCGTCAAGATCCAAAAACGATTCATACACCAAAAAGACAATCGGGGCCACGACAAACAGCACAAGCCAAATGCCATAAGGGATTAAATACCAGTTCCGCCACGCCCGTTCCGTCATGCGTCCTCATCCTCCTTTTCGACTCGCATGACGTGAATCGCTTCCGGTTCAAAACGAAGGCCGACCGTTTCCCCGACTTCGGCCTTTTTCGTCGAATGGACAAGCCATTCGTTGCCGTTTTCGTCATAGCCGCAAATTTCATAATGGACACCGCGGAATAAGAGCGAATCGACGCGGATGACGATCTGCCCATCTTCCGGCGCCGCGAGCTCCAAATCTTCCGGGCGGATGACGACATCGACCGGTTCGTTTGGCGCGAAGCCGCGGTCAACACACGCAAACTGTTTGCCAGCAAATTCGACGAGGAAATCGTCGATCATGCGCCCTGACAAAATGTTCGATTCGCCAATGAAATCGGCGACGAATCGATTGACAGGCTCGTCGTAAATGTCTTTCGGCGTCCCAAACTGCTGAATTTTTCCTTTATTTAGAACAAAAATGTAATCGGACATCGCCAATGCTTCTTCTTGATCATGCGTGACAAAAATGAACGTAATCCCTAAGCGGCGCTGCAGTTCGCGAAGTTCATACTGCATTTCCGTGCGCAGCTTCAAATCCAAGGCCGATAGCGGCTCATCCAAGAGCAACACTTCTGGCTCATTCACAATCGCCCGCGCAATCGCGACGCGCTGGCGTTGGCCGCCGGACATCTCTTGAATGCGGCGGCGCTCATAGCCTTCCAAGTTGACAAACCGGAGCGCTTCGCTCACTTTTTGGCGGATGTCCGCTTCTTTCATCTTTTTCACGCGCAAGCCAAATGCCACGTTTTCAAACACATCGAGGTGAGGAAACAACGCATAGTCTTGAAAGACAGTGTTGACTTGCCGCTTGTTCGGCGGGACGTTTTGAATCGGCTTCCCGTGGAAATAAATCGTTCCTTCCGTCGGTTCGATAAACCCGGCAATCAGCCGCAAAATCGTCGTCTTCCCGCACCCTGACGGGCCAAGCAGCGTATAAAACTTCCCGCGCTCCATCGCAAAACTGACGTCATCCAATACGGCTGCGCCGTCGTATTCCTTCGTCACTCGCTCGAAGCGGATGATCTCTTCCCCGTTCACTTCCAGCCCTCCGTCTTCTTGATGTTCACTATTCCTAATTAGAACATAGGAGAGTGGAAAGTGCAACGGAAAAATCCTTGATCACACGTATGAAAACTGAATTTTTCCTGAAGATCCCACCGTCATTTTTCTATTTTGTCTTCATTGTTTGGACGTGTAAGCGAGATTATGCGGGAGCCAGGGAAGCGCTCTTGATGAACGTGAGAAGCAATGAGATAAGCATGTTGACGGTCGCCTTGAATCCACTCCGCCAACCGATCGCGACTTAGCCTATCAAGGGAATTGAACGGTTCATCCATCAAATACAATTCGACCGGGCGGGCTAAAGCAATCGCAATATGCAGTTTTTGTTTTGTTCCTAATGAATACTGATCCACCGGGAGCGGGAGCATCTCCTCCATTCCAAGCAGACTGCATAATTCGTTCGCTTTGCGGACGTACTGTTGATCCAGCTTCCATAAAAGCCGGAAACATTCGATATTTTCATAACCCGTCAATTTTGAAAACATGACAGTCTCGGATGTCACATAAGACAAATGAGCGCGCATGTCGGGAAGCTGAATCGGATTGCCTTTATAAAAGGCTTGATAATGCAGCTCTCCTTTATCGAGCAATCCCGAAATAATATGCAAAAGAGTCGTTTTCCCCACTCCATTGGGGCCGGTGAGAAGCACGGTCTCCCCTGAAAAAATGGAAAATGAGAACTGCTGAAAAATCGTGGCTCCCCCATCATAGCGATACGTCAAGTTTTGCAATGAAAATAACGGTTCCATCTATTTCTTCCCCTTTTCCTGCTTGGCTCTTCACCAAAAGTTGTACTTGATTTTTTCTGAACTCTATTTACGCTTGTAAGGGAAAATCAACAAATCCGTGATTTTTTCAAATCTTTGTGCAGGAAGCTGTATTGCTTGTCAAGTACATGTTGTGGTAAAGAGCCTCCTGCTTTTTAGACCCGTCTATTTTTATACATGAGACACCGTTGATTCCAACCATGCTGAGATGATGAGCAGCGCGACCGCCAGCACTAGTAAAAAGAGGATATCCCGTATATAGAGCGTTTCTTCTTCTCCTCTTGCTCTTTTTTTGACGATTTGAAGAAACCGCCATGTCTCGTACCCTAATGTACAAAACAAGATATGGCCGATGATTTCAGGAATCGCGTGAGGAAAGACACCGGTCATCAACGGCTGCATGCCATATCCTGTGGCGACTCCTCTCACGATCACGCCTAGCATTGCTGCGTTGTAACCGAGATAAAGGGTATTGGCCATTCCTAGCGTCAGCCATCCGCCAACCATCAAAATGGCTCCAACCATCAAGTTGTGGCCTAAAGTGGTCCAAAACGCCATGGAAGTCGGATGAATCGTAAGCTTTTGTGAAAAAATCACTGCTCCAAAAGCAAAACATACAATGTACACACCTAACGACAATAACATATACGGCAAATGAGTGTGAATCGCTCGTCTGATCACCGCAAATGCCTCCTCACGTGCGCCGAGCATATTGAGAACTATTCCATAATACAAGGTACAGCATCAAGACAAACAAAACGCTGTAACATGCCCAACTCCAACCTTTCAAAAGCATAAAAAAGGCAGAAAGAAGCGATGAAAAAACGGTTATGTAAATCAACAAGCGATGAAACGAATGATTTCCGGCCGCAATCACCATATACCCCGCATAATCACGCGGAGATGTCAATGCCGCCTGCTCACCGCTGGCTAAAACAAGGCAGAATACTTCATAATCGGTGCGCAAAATCCGCTTGACAACAAGCGAATAGACGGGCATCATCACCACAGCTCCCATTGCTGCCCAAAGCCCTCCACGCATCCCCAATAATCCTATGTATTCGAGAAGTAGCAATCCTACTGCCGTCATGCATGGGTAGACGCCTAATCGCTCAAGCAGCGTCCATTTCGCTTCGATTAACGGTACAAGAGGAGGTGGAGAAAGAAGACGAAACACAGTGAGACGCTCCATCTCGCTTTCAAACTGAAAAATGTCGCGAAAGACGTCGGTAATGGCCCGCAACGTCCCTGTCATGACGATATACATTTCAAACATAAACAAAAACAAAATGATCGACCCGTTATGAACAATCGGCAACAGCGCCAAATTCGCTCCTGCGACCAAAAACCATTCCCCTGGCAAAAATAGCGACCAAGGCGGTTTCGTCAACTCACGGGCTTGGCGTGTTAACAGACAAAGATCTTTATATAAAATTGCATTATTCGTGCTGCGAATTTTTAACGACTCTATGACACGTTGATGCCATGAATATAGCATGTACGCTGTCTTGTCAGAATGAGACGCACGAGTGAAAGAAAAGCAAATCAAAGCCAACAGAGCGAATCCAGCACCGATGAATGATAAAGTTGTACTTGAAAATAACCACCCTTCCCTCCAACTTGTCATGCGTTCATAAAACAGCTGTTGCCAATGAGCAACATAACCATCCATATACACAAGGTAAGAGAGCGACAACCCATACATTCGAACCGCTTGGCGGGACAATTGCAGCAACGGCACAATCGCCGCAAGCACGACATAACCAATCGCGAATGATGCCATTCGAAAGAAAAAGGCAGAAAATGCGCCTATCGCTCTAAAAGTTGAGCCACGCACTATATGCGATGTCACATAAAGAAGCAACAACATCGTATGTCCAAACCATACGAATGATGCGCCTGTGATCCCGAACATCATCATCAACCCAATGGAAGGAGGCAACCAAATCGGCAATAGCCGCAGAAGAGACACAGCATAGTGGATTTTGAGCAATCGCTGCCACACCTCGTCATCCCGCACTCCAGACAGACGCACATAATGATAATGGTATTGACGTTGCAATGCCTCTTTGGACTCAAGCAAAACTCCTATGAAAGGACTGACAGACATGAAAAAAAGAGCTCCCATAACCATAGAAGGGCGAAACAGCGTCGAGGATCGAGCGCAAAAGGCTACAACCACAGCCGATGAAACAAACCATTTCGCCGCTTCCACCAAGAACATGGTCATCTTCGGGGAAAAAGGCGATTTTCTCTGCAACGGCTCCAAACTGCTTCGTTGTCGTTGTTGATATAACAGCCATACGAGTTTCATTTCTCTTCCCCCACATTGATTTACTCATTAGGAACGGCAGGGAGTTTTTCCCCTGCCGTTTTGCCTTTTACCATGCAATCGCTGCTGCTTTTCCTCGTTCCGCCACTATTTTTTTCACCGTCGCGACAAAAGCTGACCACCCAATTTCCAAAATGGCGTCGACTCCACCTGACAAAATAGCGGTGATCCCAAGAATAATAGAAATGAGAGTGGAGCCGGTCAACACAATCGAAACAACCGTCGTCGCGATTGTCTGTGACACGCCGAGCGTCCCGGCAACAAGCGCCAGCAAACTCATAACCTATCGCCTCCTTCCAGTAAATGATAATCGATCAAAACTTTTTTCAAAAACATTCTGTGTCTATCTCATCCTTCGCACTAAACGAGAATAAACCCTGCCGTAAAGCAGCACCAATACAATAAATCCTATTTTGATGGGCATGCTGGCCGCTTTTAGGCGAAAAGCAACTCCAATCAACACAACAAGCGGCAGGCTAATCAGAATAAAATACGGCCACGACCATTGTTTCACCCACTTCACTCCTGTCTGCGATGCGGTTTCTAGTAAATTCCTTGTTAATATCATCTATTTTAATCATACACCTTGACTCTAAAAAAAAAGAGAAATCGTTCAACAATTTTATCTTTTTTACATATTTCGACATATTTCGTACTATTGACATGAAACAGAGATGCTTTTAAGAGATTAGTACAAGGTAAGGGAGGAGATACAATGATTCTTTTTTATTACGTCATCCCATGTTTCCTACATCATCATATGGTATAATAATCCCAACCAACATGAAACGAATGGAGAAGGAATCCACTTGAAAAGCATCAAACCCGGCCGCGGCCCGTCGATGCAAGGGCTGTTCGGCAGCATCGCCGCTGTGTTGTTCGGCATCTTTTGGATGGTGATGACCTTCTCCATCACCGCGGACTCGCCGTTTCCCGCCGCCCGCTTTTTTCCGTTTTTCGGCCTTGTCGTCATCGCCATCGGTGTATTTCAAGCAATTTACCATTACAAAAATGCGACGGGAAAACAACGCATGTCCTTATTGGACATTGTCGTCAGCGAGAAAGAGCCCGACCCACTGAACGTCCGATTTGGAGGCGAAGAGAAAACAAACAAGTATTGCCCATACTGCGGAGAACATGTGCAGCGTGATTTTCAGTTTTGCCCCCGATGCGGGAAAGCGCGAGCCCTTGACGCGAGCCGCTCTTTTTATCTGAATCTCTTTAACTTTTGAAATTTCCTTCTTCACCGTATTGAATAATTTCAAAAAATACATTAAATTATATAGTAATAGTCAAGACGAAATAAACAACCGCATACGGACATTCTTATCAAGAGAGGGGGAGGGACTGGCCCGGTGAACCCTCAGCAACCTGGCCGCGGCCAAGGTGCTAAATCCAGACAGGCAACAGCCTGGAAGATAAGAAGAAGCGAACGAAAAGTCTTCTTCTTAGAAGGCTTTTTTCTTTTACTACAACGAAATGGGGGAATCAAACGTGGGGCTGCTCGATGAGTTGAAACAACGCATTCTCATCGCCGACGGAGCGATGGGGACGCTGTTATATTCGCATGGCGTCGACCGTTGTTTTGAAGAATTGAATCTATCGAATCCAGACGAAATCATTCATATTCATGAAGCGTATATCGCGGCGGGCGCCGATGTCATTCAGACGAATACATACGGCGCCAACTATGTGAAACTCGCGCGCTACGGCTTGCAAGACGAGGTGCCGGCGATCAATCGGGCCGCTGTAAGACTGGCGAAGCAAGCAGCCAATGGGGGGGCGTACGTGCTCGGAACGATCGGAGGGCTGCGCACGTTAAACAAAAGTGTCGTACCGCTTGACGAAGTGAAGCGGACGTTTCGCGAGCAGCTGTTTGTGCTGCTTGCCGAAGGGGTTGATGGTGTGCTGCTGGAGACGTATTACGATTTGGAAGAGTTGGAGACGGTGCTTGCCATCGCGCGCAAAGAGACGGACTTGCCGATTATCGCCCATGTGTCGCTCCATGAAGTCGGCGTTTTGCAAGACGGCACGCCGCTCGCGGACGCCCTTAGCCGCCTGGAGGCGCTCGGGGCCGATGTTGTCGGGCTCAACTGCCGGCTTGGTCCGCACTATATGATTCAGTCGCTTGAGGAAGTGCCCCTGCCCAATCGCGCATTTTTGTCGGCGTATCCGAACGCGAGCCTCCCGGATTACCGCGACGGCCGGCTTGTCTATGAAACGAACGCGGAATATTTTGAAGAGGCGGCCAAAGCGTTCCGCGATCAAGGGGTGCGCTTGATCGGCGGGTGCTGCGGCACGACGCCGAAACATATTGAGGCAATGGCAAAGGCGCTCGCCGACCGGACGCCGGTGACGGAAAAAACGGTGAAGCGGCGCACGGCATCTGTATCGGTGCAAGCCGATCGGCCCGCGCCGACTCCGCTTCCCGAGCTCGCCCGCACGCGCCGCTCGGTCATTGTCGAACTCGATCCGCCGAAGCAACTCGGCATTGACAAGTTTCTCGCTGGGGCGAAAGCGCTCCATGACGCTGGCATCGACGCGCTGACGTTAGCTGACAACTCACTTGCCACGCCGCGCATCAGCAACGCCGCCGTCGCCACGATCGTGAAAGAGCGGCTCGGCGTCCGCCCGCTCGTGCATATTACGTGCCGCGACCGCAACTTGATCGGCCTGCAGTCGCATTTGATGGGGTTGCATACGCTCGGCATCACCGACGTGCTCGCTATTACCGGCGACCCGTCGAAAATCGGCGATTTCCCGGGAGCGACGTCCGTGTATGATGTGTCGTCATTCGATCTCATCCGCCTAATCAGCCAATTCAACGAGGGATTATCGTACTCGGGCAAACCGCTCGGGCAAAAAACGAACTTCTCGATCGGTGCGGCCTTCAATCCGAACGTCCGCCATTTGGATAAAGCGGTCGAGCGAATGGAGAAAAAAATTCAATGCGGCGCCCACTATTTCTTGACCCAGCCGGTTTACTCGGAAGAAAAAATCGTGCAAATATACGAAACAACGAAACATCTCGCCACGCCGATCTACATCGGCATTATGCCGCTGGTAAGCGCGCGCAACGCCGAGTTTTTGCACCATGAAGTGCCGGGGATCACCCTGTCGGACGAGATTCGCGCCCGCATGGCCGCCTGCGGCAGCGACCCAGTAGAAGCGGCGCGCGAAGGAATTGCCATCGCCAAATCGCTCATTGACGCGGCGTTTGATTTGTTTAACGGCATTTATTTGATCACGCCGTTTTTGCGCTATGACATGACGGTCGAGCTCGTCCGCTACATCCATGAAAAAGAAGCGGCCGCCAAAGAAAGGAAGGTTGTTCATGGCTAACATCACCTTAGAACAGCAGCTGCAGCGAAAAATTCTCGTCATTGACGGCGCGATGGGGACGATGATCCAAAGCGCCAACCTATCAGCCGCCGATTTTGGCGGCGAGGCGTATGAAGGGTGCAACGAATATTTGACCCTCACCGCCCCGCCTGTCATCCGCCGCATTCACGAAGCGTATTTGGAAGCGGGCGCTGACATCATCGAAACGAACACGTTCGGGGCGACGCGCATTGTGCTCGATGAATACAACCTCGGGCATTTGGCGCTCGAGTTGAACATCGAAGCGGCCAAGCTCGCCAAACAAGCGGCGGAGGCGTTCTCAACTCCCGACTGGCCGCGCTTTGTCGCCGGGTCGATGGGGCCGACGACGAAGACGTTGTCGGTGACAGGCGGCGCGACCTTTGAGGAACTCGTCGCCGCCTACGAAGAACAAGCGCGCGGACTGCTCTTAGGAGGCGTCGACCTTCTCCTACTCGAGACGTGCCAAGATACGTTGAACGTAAAAGCTGGATTTCTCGGCATTTCCAAGGCGTTTGAGGCGGTCGGCCGCCGCGTGCCGCTCATGATTTCCGGCACGATCGAGCCGATGGGCACGACGCTCGCCGGCCAGGCGATCGATGCGTTTTTCATCTCGGTGCGCCATATGAAGCCGATCGCCGTCGGCTTAAACTGCGCGACCGGCCCGGAGTTTATGACCGACCATTTGCGGACGCTCGCCTCGCTTGCGGATACGGCGGTCAGCTGCTATCCGAACGCCGGGCTGCCGGATGAAGAAGGCCGCTACCATGAAACGCCGGAGATGTTGGCAGAGAAAATCCGCCGCTTTGCCAAAAAGGGATGGATCAACATCGTCGGCGGGTGTTGCGGCACGACGCCGGACCATATTCGCGCCATCGCCGAAGCGGTGCGCGGCATCCCGCCGCGGGCGATCCCGTCTTCGTTTGACGTCCACGCCGTCTCCGGCATCGAGGCGCTCATTTATGAGGAAACGATGCGCCCGCTCTTTGTCGGCGAGCGGACAAACGTCATCGGCTCGCGCAAATTCAAGCGCCTCATCGCCGAAGGGAAATACGAAGAAGCGGCGGAAATCGCCCGCGCACAAGTGAAAAACGGCGCCCATGTCATCGACATTTGCCTCGCCGACCCAGACCGCGACGAACTCCATGACATGGAGCAGTTCGTCCGCGAAGTCGTGAAAAAAGTGAAAGTGCCGCTTGTCATCGATTCAACCGACGAGCGCGTCATCGAGCGCGCCCTCACCTACTCGCAAGGGAAAGCGATCATCAATTCGATCAACTTGGAAGACGGCGAGGAGCGGTTTGCGAAAGTCGTTCCTCTCTTGCACAAATACGGCGCCGCTGTCGTCGTCGGCACGATCGATGAACAAGGAATGGCGGTCACCGCCGAACGGAAGCTGGAAATTGCCTTGCGTTCGTATGACTTGCTCGTGAACCGCTACGGGGTGCCGGCGCGCGACATCATTTTCGATCCGCTCGTCTTCCCGGTCGGCACCGGTGATGAGCAATACATCGGCGCGGCGAACGAAACGATCAAAGGCATTCGCCTCATTAAAGAGCAACTGCCGGAGTGCTTGACGATGCTCGGCATCAGCAACGTCTCGTTCGGCTTGCCGCCGGCCGGGCGCGAGGTGCTCAACTCCGTCTTTTTGTACCATTGCACGCAAGCTGGGCTCGATTATGCGATCGTCAACACTGAGAAGCTTGAGCGGTTCGCCTCGATTCCGGAAGAGGAAGTGCGGATGGCCGAAGCGCTTTTGTTTGACACGAGCGATGAAACATTAAACGCCTTTATCGAATTTTACCGAAGCAAAATCACCGCCGCCAAGCCGGCTGAGGAGAACTTGAGCCTTGAAGAGCGGCTCGCCCGCTACGTCATTGAAGGGTCGAAAGACGGGCTCATTCCCGATTTAGAGAAGGCGCTTGAGACCTACTCCGATCCGCTGTCGATCATCAACGGTCCGCTTATGGCCGGCATGGATGAAGTCGGGCGGCTGTTCAACAACAACCAGCTCATCGTCGCTGAAGTATTGCAAAGCGCGGAAGTGATGAAAGCAGCGGTCGCCTTTTTAGAGCCGTATATGGAAAAGAAAGAAGGAAGCACAAAAGGAAAAGTCATTCTCGCCACCGTCAAAGGCGATGTGCATGACATCGGCAAAAACTTGGTCGACATCATTTTAAGCAACAACGGCTACGAGGTGATCGACCTCGGCATTAAAGTCGCTCCGCAGCAACTCATTGAAGCGGTGCGCGAACATCAGCCCGACATCATCGGGTTGTCGGGCTTGCTTGTCAAATCGGCCCAACAGATGGTCGTCACCGCCCAAGATTTGCGGCAAGCCGGCATCTCAACGCCCATTTTAGTCGGCGGCGCCGCCTTGACGCGCAAATTTACCGAAAACAAAATCGCACCCGAATACGACGGCGTCGTCCTGTACGCAAAAGACGCCATGGACGGGCTCGCGCTCGCCAACCAACTCCAGCAAGGCGAGATTGACTACAAGAAAAAAGAAGCGACCGAAAACGAGCCGACACGGCCAACGGCGGTCGCCACCGCGTTCAAATCGAACGTCTCGACCGATGTGCCGGTGTATGTCCCGGCCGACCTCGAGCGCCACGTGCTGCGAAACGTGCCGCTTGACCATGTGTTGCCGTACGTCAACTGGCAAATGGTGCTCGGCCACCACCTCGGCTTGAAAGGAAAAGTGAAGCGGCTGCTTGAAGAACGGGACGAAAAAGCGTTGGCGTTAAAAGCGGTCGTCGACGAACTCGTTGCCGAAGCGAAAGAACGCGGCTGGATTCAACCCGCCGGCGTCTACCGCTTCTTCCCGGCGCAAAGCGACGGCAACCGCGTCTACGTTTACGATCCGGTTGATCGCAAAACTGTGCTCGAGACGTTCGACTTTCCGCGCCAACCGCGGGCGCCGCATCTTTGCCTCGCCGATTATTTGAAATCGAAAGAAAGCGGCGAAATGGATTACGTCGGCTTGTTCGCCGTCACGGCCGGTCATGGCGTCCGCGAACTCGCCCAGCGCTGGAAGGAAGAAGGCGAATTTTTGAAAAGCCATGCCATCCAAGCGTTGGCGCTCGAGATTGCCGAAGGGTTCGCCGAACGAATCCATCAAATTATGCGCGACCGCTGGGGCTTCCCGGACGACCCGGATTTCACGATGGAAGAGCGCTTCGCCGCCAAATACCAGGGCCAGCGCTACTCGTTCGGCTACCCGGCCTGTCCGAACTTGGAAGACCAAGAGAAACTGTTCCGCCTCCTTCATCCAGAAGACATCGGCATCCGCCTCACCGACGGCTATATGATGGAACCCGAAGCATCGGTTTCGGCGATCGTCTTCGCCCATCCGGAAGCGCGGTATTTCAATGTCTTATAAGCGGGAAACGAGCTGGACTATGCGAGCCAGCTCGTTTCCTTTTTTACGCACCTTGGCGTTTCCCGTTTTGCAGCAAAAAAAGACGGGGATTGGCGCTCTGGGAAAATCGCGATGTTTGTTCAAGTGTCAACCATCATTGATTCAAATGATGGATTCAGGCATATAGCATTCCACGCCAAGCCGACGAAAATCTTTTTCGTTCCAGGTGATGATCCCTTGGATGGATGAAGTGTGCTGCGCCAGCGCCGAAAGATACGCGTCAGCAAAATCGACACTGCAACGGGCGTAATCGTCCAATGCCTTTCCAACAACTTCTTTGTCTATCGTCTTAATACAAGAAGCCTCCATGATTTGCTTCAGCTTACTTGCGATTTCTCCTTTCGTATACCCGTACCGTTTCGACTCGAGCACCCAGCAGCATTCCGCCACGACAAGAGGATGCAATAGGAACGCAAATTCACCGTTGACCGCCTTTTCAAATACCCGATAGGCAACCAAAGATTGTTCTTCATCGTCATTGGTTAAAAAACGAATGATGATGTTCGTATCTAAAATATACACGTTTCATCCTCTTCTCCCTATCATCTACTCTGCGTTCTTTTCCCTCTTGGACATCCGTTCCTCTTTCGCTTGTTTGCGAATATCCTCCCATCTCATCGGACGGCTGTCTCCCCTAGGCGGCATGGTGCCGAACAAAGATAGCAACGCATCTTTCTTTTTCACCTTTAACGTCACCTCTTGATTTTCCCCATAAACAAACGCGACTTGGTCTCCCGGTTCTGCCCCAAGCACTTCTCTGATCTTCATTGGAATCGTCACTTGATGTTTCGAAGAAAGTGTGGAGTAATACGTATACGTTTCATATGAGGATGGCTTCATCACAAATCCTCCTTCCCTCTTTGCTAATCATTTTATCTTTGCTTAATCAAAAAGTAAAGATTGTCTAATCCCCCAAGACTTCTATGGCAAGAAACGAAAAAACAGAAGAGAAAAACATGTTTCCCAAATTTCCAGATCTATTGAACAGCACGGTCCATCCCCTCTTCACACATAATTCCCCTCCTCCGTCCCATACTAACGATGACAATACATGCTAAGGAGGAACAAACATGGTCACAAAGCAACAAACAACGCTGCCCCCGCAGCACCAGACGCGCCAGCCCGGCCTGCAAACGGAGATGAACCCGCAGCCGGTCACGATCAAAGATAGTTATAAAGGAAGCGGCAAGCTCAAAAACAAAACCGCCATCATCAGCGGCGGCGACAGCGGCATCGGCCGCGCGGTCGCGGTCCATTTTGCCAAGGAAGGAGCCGATGTGGCGATCATCTATCTCAACGAACATGAAGACGCCGAAGAAACGAAACGGCTTGTCGAACAGGAAGGAAGACGGTGCCTGGCGATGGCGGGAGACATCGGGGATGAAGCGTTTTGCAAAGAAGCGGTGAAACAGACGATCGAAGCGTTCGGCAAGCTCGATATCGTCGTCAATAACGCCGCTGAACAGCACCCGCAGCCGAACTTTCTCAACATCACCGCCGCGCAGCTGGAAAAAACGTTTCGCACGAACGTATTCGGCTGCTTTTTCCTAACGAAAGCGGCGCTCCCGCACTTAAAGAACGGAAGCGCCATTATCAACACCGCTTCGGTCACCGCCTACGAAGGAAACGAACAGCTCATCGACTACTCGGCGACAAAAGGGGCGATCGTCGCCTTCACCCGCTCGCTCGCCAAAGCGCTCGTCAGTCAAGGCATTCGCGTCAACGGCGTCGCCCCAGGCCCGATTTGGACGCCGCTCATCCCGTCGACGTTCAAAAGCGAGCAAGTCGCCACATTCGGCGCCAACACCCCGATGAAACGTCCCGGCCAACCGTGCGAAGTCGCCCCGTGCTACGTCTTTTTGGCGAGCGACGAATCGTCGTACATGACCGGGCAAATGCTTCATGTAAATGGCGGCAAGTTCATCAGCGATTGACCGCAGCCACCGCTGTTGCCAATCATTTTCAACAAAATCGCGTTACCTTTTCTCACAAAAATATGGCGTGATTGTAAAAAAACGAGTACGATAAAGCTACGATGTTCCTCTACTTCTTTACAAGGTGCCCCTCTTCTCTCACCCCACCCCGGAATGGGGGCGGGGTTTTTTGTCACATAACAAGCAGCCAATCCGGTTCAGACAAGTACGTTTGACATTCGTTTAAGGCGTGTTGGGCCATCGCTCCATCGATGACATTCATGAGCATTTTTGGTTTCACCATCTGTGTCCAATTTCATCAATCAGCAGACGATGATATGGCTTTTTTCACCACTTTGACTTCATCATGCCTCACCTTGATATTGGAAACAAATTCCTTATCCAGTTCATTTCGTCTTGCTTTATGACCTGCGATATGGGCGTCGCTTTTCCCTATTTTTGGTTCATCACCACAACATGTACTTGACAAGCGATACGTTCTCCTGAACAAGGATGTGCAAAAATCATTGATTTACTGATTTTTCCTCACAAGCGTAAGTGGGGCATGTTATGAAAAAATCAAGCACAACTTTTGGTGAAGAGCCCTATTTTTTTCAGTATTCCTCTGATTCCCATGTGATCAAAATGACAACTTCATTATCGCCATGACGCGTTTTTTTGACTTAAAATGTTCAAATCCATCTTGTTGCTCGATGATTCCCGGACGCTTAAACCGTTCGACCACTTGATCAGCATATCCTTTCGCTGCGGTGATTTGCGTATTTGAACAAACATCATCCCTCTCCCTTCTTTTGTTTATGATCATTCCTCTTACTCTTCCGCATTTGACTCATCGCCGGAATGTCCGTTTGTTGGATCATCGTTATCTCGTTTTTCAAACTTCAACCTCGTTTTAAGCTCGTCTTCATGAATCTCAAACGACTGAACAAACTCGTTGATGACCATTTCGATCGCTTTCAGTTCCCCCGTCAGTATGGCATGGATCGATTGGAGCTCTGGCGACTGCAGTTGTTGTTTCAATGTTACCCGCTTAACATACAACCGCTCTAAAAACTCCAGCGCCCGCCCGCGACGGAACGTTTTGGCGCCGCGGTGAGACCCTCTGTGCATATGGCCTCCCTTCCAAAGGGGGATGATCCTCAAATGGATGCTCATGTCCGGGAAAAAAGTGTCCGTGCATCTGATCGTCCCCTCTCCTTTCAAGCGGTTTTTTTCACTCTTGCTACCGTCACGCCATCTCCAATGGGAATGAACATGGCATCAAGCTGAGGATGGCAGGCAACGGTTTCGTTAAACTGTTTCATGATCTCCCCGCGCCGCCGAAGCGCGTCCGATGCGCCGACACCGCTCCCAGCTAGCGTGTTGTCGGCGGCGATGATCGCACCAGGATTGGCAAGGCGGATGCAATAGTCGAGATAACGGATATAGTTTTCTTTGTCAGCGTCAATAAAGAAAAAGTCAAATCGTTCACCATTCGCTGCAAGCGTTTCAAGACTTTCCAAAGCAGGGCCAATCATGTAAGTGACTTGGCTGCCAAAACCGGCTTTTTTGAGATTTTGCCGCGCCAAGCGCGCGTATTCCTCCACCAATTCAAGCGACGTTAACGTTCCTTCCTTGCCAAATCCGCGTGCGAGGCAAATGCCGCTATAACCGCCAAGCGCCCCGATTTCCAGCACCCTTTTCGCTCCAGAAATCGCCACCAACATCGTCAACAGCTTCCCGGTCGCCGGTGAGACGGAAATCGACGGTAGCCCATTCTCCTCAATCGAACGTCGAACGTCGGCCAGCACTTCGTCTTGTGGTGCAAACTGTTCATTCATGTAACGGTTTAATTGCCGAAAAAACTCTAAGCCTTCCTGATGTGCATACGACCGATTCGGTTCCATCCTACTCCCTCTTCCCAATTATATTTGTATACAAATGTATACAAAAAGATTATGAAATGTCAAACCATTCACTCCCCTAACCACTTATATTTCCATGTCACCGTTGAAAAATTACCTGAAAGCAGATCTTTTTCCGACTTCGCTTTGCATTCCCCTTTCCCCGTTCCTTATGCTCATCCACCATCTGATTATCTAGGGGATTGCTTCATTTTCCCCTAACCTTTTGTCCAACCCCAACGCGCCCAAGAGTGTCATCAAAGAAAAAACAACCCAAAATACAAAAAGGGGCTGACCCAAAAGTCCGCCAAAAAGCGGACTTTTGGAGTCAGCCCTCTCTGGTTTTTGTATATTTTACCAAACGGAACAAAATTCCGACTCTGTTCTCCCCCTCATTTACGCCACCAAGGACAA
>NZ_SDLD01000110.1:0-1550 GCF_013096875.1 Geobacillus sp. DSP4a
AATCCACCACCCGAAGCGGTTTGGGAAACCGAAGCGAACGGCGGGTTTGGCGGTTGCACTTGGAAATGATCAACGCCAACAAGCGTTTCATGATGTCATAGGGAACTTCTTTCGCTTTCTTGGATACAGTTGAATAATGGAATCGCGGCAATCCATACAGAGGCCCCACATCGGCTCCGTGGCGAAAGCTTTTCCATTGATGCATGGCGGCCAGCAGGAAGAAGTGAATCAACTCGCGCAACGGAAAGGTTCGAGACGAATCACGATACCCAACCGCTTCGGCAATCAGTTGAATCTCTTCATCCGAAACAAGTTTTTGCATCAAATTCGGGAGTGTGGTATGCCCGAGTTCGACAGTTTTGAGGTCATTTTAGGCAAATGGAAATGACCAAAATGCTGTTATATCAAGGGTTTCGTGATGCGGATCCTAGGAAAAAACGCCAAATTTCATAGGCACACGACTTGACAATTTATTCTTTTAAAAAGCCCAATATCGTTTATCATATAGGCACGTACATACGACGAGTCACACGCAAAAACAAAGACGGAACGACCGTGGCCTATCTCCAGCTTGCTCACAACGAATTGGGATCCGAAGGCCAAATATGCGAAAGCGAAGGTGATGGATTCGTTCGAGTGCGAAGACGAGGTGGATTGTGCTGTCTTGGAGCGTTTGGCCAAAAGTTGCGATTCCTTTCCCCTGACTCATGAATCATATCCGAAAGTAAGAGACGGGTGTGAGCGTCTCATGCTTGGACATTTTTCTTCCAAAAACGGAGACCTTTCTCAACGAACCGAACTAACGGCCAAACAGGCTCAACTCTTTGTGGCTCTAGGGCTGGAGCCTCCTCTGAAGATCCTAGGCATCCATCCTCGCGCCTAGATACACGCCCAAAGTGTGCCCAAATGTCTCTCGTCCCTTTTGCATCAAGGGGCGAGAGGCATTTTGTTTGCCTAGTGACTGTCGAACTCGGGGTATGCTTGTTCATAGAGAGCACCTCCTGGGTTTGTTTGTGTCGCTACTCACATTCTACAGGAAAGGTGCTCTTTTTTCTATACCCTTTGGATTTTATTGGATAATCAACACGCCTGACCAATAAAAATCATTTTTTATGTTTAATATAAAAAAAGTAAAAATAAATGCAAAAAAGCAAAAATATACTTGAATTGCGTTAATTTACATATTATAATATAAATGGCTCTTCACCAAAAGTTGTGCTTGATTTTTTCATAACATGCCCCACTTACGCTTGTGAGGAAAAATCAGTAAATCAATGATTTTTGCACATCCTTGTTCAGGAGAACGTATCGCTTGTCAAGTACATGTTGTGGTGATGAACCATATAAATAACAAATATTATAATCATTTTAAAAATAAAAAACAAAAAAGGGATATAAATAAGCGCTAAGCGCTTATTTATATACTGTAGATGAGCATTTTTCATTACAATAATTTCCATGGTTAGAGAGACAAACAGGGTACCCCTTACGCGATACGGAGCTGTTTTTTGATCACATCAATGGGAATATCTTGCTTTGCAGCGTCATAA
>NZ_SDLD01000111.1:0-1534 GCF_013096875.1 Geobacillus sp. DSP4a
GTCAACTACCCACCACTTAAAGCCTAACGGCTTTTGAAGTGGGGGCTTGGCAAGCCCTAGTTGACTACCCTCAGCCATTCAATGGCTACGTTGGAAGGGTCATGACACTTACGGATGCTCCTCCAGTCCGTAACCCTGTCGCAGATGGTTAAAAGCTCTGATGGGTAGGAGCGGTGCTGTCTGCCGAACAAGCCCTTCCAACATTGGGGAGGAGGAACTCACTCCTGAAAGGAGGTACACGTCTTGTTCGTGTACATTATCAATAAGCATGGAAAACCACTCATGCCATGCTCACCAAGGAAAGCAAGACTTTTGCTAAAACAGAAGAAAGCAAAAGTAGTAAGAAGGACACCTTTTACCATCCAGCTTTTATATGGTAGCAGTGGTTACAAACAACCCGTGTCATTGGGTGTTGACATGGGGACACGACATGTAGGAATTTCTGCAACAACAAAGAAAGATGTGCTGTTTGAAGCGGAAGCGCAACTTCGAACAGATATTGTGGAATTACTTGCTATACGGAGACAGTTCCGTAGAAGTCGAAGAAACAGAAAGACTCGCTACCGAGAAGCCAGATTTCTTAACAGAAGAAAACCAGAGGGATGGTTACCACCATCTATTCAACACAAAATCAACTCGCATATAAAGTTGATTGACTTAGTTCACAATATTCTCCCTGTCACATCTGTCACTATTGAGGTAGCAGCATTCGATACACAGAAATTAAAAAACCTAAATATCCGAGGGGTGGAATATCAACAAGGAGAACAAATGGGGTTTTGGAATGTTAGAGAGTATGTTCTATACAGAGACAATCATACTTGTCAATATTGCAAAGGAAAAAAGAAAGACCCTGTTCTCCAAGTGCATCATATTGAAAGTCGAAAGACAGGAGGTGATTCACCAGATAATCTGATCACTCTATGCAAAACATGCCACCATGAAATTCACGAAAAAGGGCTTGAGCATATATTTCAACGCAAACGACCGCCTATGAGGGATGCTAGTCAGATGACCGCCATGCGATGGGCAATGTTTAGTAGGATAAGAGAAAAATACTCGCATGCAAATATCACATACGGGTATATCACCAAATGTATTCGCATTGCTAATGGACTGTCTAAATCTCATATGGTGGATGCTCGTTGTATTAGTGGAAATCCACTAGCCAAGCCAAGTGGCACGGTTTATCTTCTAAAATTCGTTCGAAAAAACAACCGTCAATTGCATAAAGCAACCATCTTAAAAGGCGGAAAACGAAAATCAAACAAAGCTCCACGATTTGTCAAAGGGTTTCAACTGTTTGACAAGGTGGTATACGAAAGGAAAGAATGTTTTATATTTGGCAGAAGAAGCAGTGGTTATTTTGACCTTCGGCTGTTAGATGGCACAAAAGTGCATGCTTCAGCAAGCTGGAAAAAGTTAAAAAGAGTTGAGCATGCTAGTACATTGTTAATTGAAAGGAGGAAGGGCGATTCCTCCCCGACTTTCGCTCTCGCTTAGAAGTCGGGGTCTCCTCGCCAAAGAAGATGAA
>NZ_SDLD01000112.1:0-1518 GCF_013096875.1 Geobacillus sp. DSP4a
CCCCCGGTCATCCACGAAGCAGGCGTAGTGGGTTCGTTTCGCGATATCGATGCCCACGACAAGCGTTTGTTCCGTAACTTGATCAATTTTATAGTTTTGTGTACAATTCATCTGAAGTCCTCCTTGGTATGGTGAGTGATGTGGTTGACACCCCTGCATCATACCAAGAGGGCTTTTTTTGATCAAGTCTCCGGAAAAGCTCCTAACGGGAATGCTCCTTTATTAATATTTGACAAGTGATAACATTCATGTTATCATGATTTTAACTGATAACACGAATGTTATCAATTTGAATAGGAAATGAATAATATGTAGAGGGGGAACCGCGACAAATGAAGTTAGAATTCTTTACCGATGGTCGCGGACGTCAACCTGTTTACGATTGGATTCTTGAAGTACAAAAGCACGATAAGGAAACTTACAGGAAAACAATTATTATGATGAATTACTTAGAAGAAAACGGGCAACTTATTCATGCTGGTGTCGTCTCACATAAAGATATTAAGAAATTAACTGGAACGGATGGGATTTGGCAACTTAGAATTAATGACCATAGGGTGTTATTCTTCTATTTTGAAGGCGACACAATTGTTTTCACTAACGTATTCCCAAAAAAGCAAAACAAAACTCCACGCGTTGAAATTAAGCGTGCAGAACAACGAAAAGAAGAATATATCAATCGTAAACAATGACGTCTGCGACCGATTTATCGGTCGTAAGAGTAATGCGGGACCTCTAGAGATTCTAATAAATATAATTCTTATGTTGAGTGCAAATTTGCCAAGAAGGAGGGAAAGTTTAAATGAAATCTTTTGACGATCTCCGTAAAGAGTTAATGCAGCAAGATCCAGAAGAGTACTTCCTATTGGAGATCGTAGGTAAATTAATGGCTGCACGTGATCGGAAAAAGTTGTCTCAACGTGATCTTTCAAAAATGACAGGAGTGGCTCAAAAAACAATATCTAGGATTGAAAACGGAAAAGATGTACCAGAATTATCAACTCTTCTTAAGCTTGCGCGGGCTTTAGATTTAGAAATAATAATTGTTGATAAGAAGGCGAAAGACGAGCATGCAGCTACAATTATGGTTTAAATATTCATGTTTTAGTGCGGTAGTAAGTTAAGTAAATTATAAAAGTGTACATTTTATAATCGCTCTATGGAAAAATGTACCATATAGAGATATTTAAAATTTATATAAGAGAATACAAAAGATTGTTCTTTTATAAGCATAATTATCTCCCTTTATTATGAGGAGAACCGCCTTAGAGGCGGTTCTCTACAGATGATACAAAGGATAATTTTTAAATCTAAATAAGACTCTTTTTAAGAATAAACGCGTAAAATCCAAAGTTAAGAATTTTTAGTGGGAAGGTAATTATGAAAAAAATGGTTCATCACCAAAAGTTGTACTTGCACCTGTCATGAAAGTATGTTAGCTGTTTCTAGCCGAACCCGCAATGCAAAACGCTGGATATTTCTGTATCCGTATCCCCGACGTTTCATCAGCTTGATCTT
>NZ_SDLD01000113.1:0-1510 GCF_013096875.1 Geobacillus sp. DSP4a
CCTCCCTCTATAAATGTTGATATATCAACGGTTGTAGCCGTTTCAGGGGTGTCAAAAAAATATTTTTCGACAAAGTTTCTAACATTATTTCTTAAATATGTGTATATCTTACATTGACTGGGTACGCTTCGCGGCCACTACTGGTTAAATTTGGTTGTAGTGGGGGAAGCGTATGGGATGCACCGTGGATCTCTGCATCGCTGATGATGACGAACCCTCCCATGTCTCTTGGCATCCTTGTGCCTACATTCCTTCGTTCGGTCTAGTCATCAGGCAGAGGCCGGCTAAGCTCCTTTAGGGACTCAAGGTCGAATGGATGATATCGCGCCAGCTTCTCTCCGTGTCATCCTTGTTGTCTAGAGAATCGAGACTATAGGCATCAAGCAGCCGTTTCGAGGCCAAAGATGTCCCACATCATTCGCTTCACGTCAAACGCCTGTCGTTTCGTACACACCGCATGCAGTACCTTCAGTAATTTTCCGCATAACACTACAATGGATTGCTTCTTCCGCAACGGATTATCAGGACGTGTCGTGTAATAGTCGTGCAGCTGCCGAAACGCTTCGTTGTGGCGGATCATCGGCATCATCACCCGGAACAGAAGGGCGCGCAACCGCCTTCTTCCACGCTTCGAGATCCGTTTTTGCCCTTTGTGTTGGCCGGAGGAATGTTCCCGCAGCGTCAGGCCCGCTAATTTGATAAGCTGCCGCGGATCCTGATAATGGGAGAAACTCCCGATCTCTGATAACAGTTCTACGATGGTCGCATCGCCTAAGCCCGGAACGGTCTTCAGCCATTCGTATTCGACCGATGTCTGTACGAGTTCAATCAGCTGCTCTGTCAGTGCCTCGATTTCTTCTTCCAGTTGGCAGTACCGGCGGACAAGCGTGGCAATTTCGATACGGGCCATCTGTTGTCCTTCCGTTACGCCAATGGAGTGTTGGGCCAATTCCATCAACTTCTTCGCTTTCGGCTTTTGTGGCGATTGTAATCCCTCACTTTGCCGGTAAAGGGCCAGCACCTCTTCTAGTTCTTTTCCTGCCAGATCACTCGGAAATGGCGTATATTCCAGCACCGCGAGCGCCATTTTCTCAAATGACGGGAAGACTTGGGAAAACTCCGGAAAATATCGATCAAGCCAGCGAATCATTTGATTTCGAATCGCTCCCTGTTCTTCCACCAATTTGGAGCGAAATGTCGCCCCTACGCGCAGTTCCGCCTCCATCCCTTTCAGAATACGCGGATAGCTGAATCGGCCGTCTTTCACTAACCGGGCAATGACGAGCGCATCTTTCGCATCATGCTTGGTTGGAAGGTTATCGTCCAGCTCTTTGGATCGCTTCACGTGCATCGGGTTTGTCATGACGAGAGGAATGCCTTTCTCATCAAGAAAATAGGCGAGATTCAGCCAATAATGTCCCGTTGGCTCGATGCCAACGATCACCTCGGTTTTTCCAAATTCCTTCATGGCTTCCACGATGCACTGGTACAACCATTCCAATCCTTCTCT
>NZ_SDLD01000114.1:0-1427 GCF_013096875.1 Geobacillus sp. DSP4a
TATGAACCTCCCCCACTTACGCCTGTAGGCGTTGAAGTGGGGGTTTCTTGCCTTTTTCTTTCCGGGTGTTTCACGATACACCGGGTTTCCCGTGTATCTCGTGACCAAGCACGGAAACACAACAGAAAGAAATAGCAAGCAACATCATGCCAAAGCATGAAGGGTGGGAACTCACCATCTACTACTTCTCGCTTACGCGATCCGTAGATACTTGTGGTTCGTTATTTTCATCGGTCGGAATTCTCCATATAAGTGTTTTGTAAGAATATTGCATGCCGAATGGACATCCCGATGCTGAGAATAACCACAAGCACAAATAAAATTTCTAGAAGAAGGTTTTTTCTTCTTCCCGCAAACAGGACATGTTTGCGTGGTATACGATTCATCCACTTTTTCAAAAGTGATGCCTTTAGCTTCTAGTTTGTATTTCAAATAGTCGTAGAGTTTGCCAAAACACCAGTTCGATAATTTTTGGTTCACCAATTTGGATCGCTTTTTCTTTTTGTTGCGCTGGACGCCTTCGACATCGCCTATCATGAAATGTTTGACGTTTTGTTCCAAACACCAATCGACCAATTGTTTGGTCGTTTTATGCAAGCAGTCTTTTAATTGCGCTTCGCTTTTCGATAAAATATATTGCTTCGCGCGGTTATATTTTTTCCATTTACGCGAACCTTTTTTACATTTGGACATCTTTTTTTGCAGTTCTGCTATTTTTTTATTTCGAAGGCGATGAATGCTTCTTATTTTTCTACCGGTGATGATGATGCTGCTTCCGTTTTCGCTGACGGCACTAATGGCGTGAATTTCGCCAGGATCACCGGCAGCGATAGTTCCTTCTTTTTTAGTAGTTGGTTGTTCACCGTTTTCATAACTGAGGCAAAGCATGAGTTTCCAATGTTTCGCATCAAAAATGAGTTCGATTTCTTTGACAGTGCCGTTTGGAATTTGTTCTTTATCGATTTTCACTACAATAGGAGGTTGGTTTTTTCTTTCCCAGCGACCCATTTTCAGTTCAATGGTCCCATTTGGGTGAATGATAAATCCGTTATTTGCCCATTTCGTGTTGAAATATTTTTTCTGTTTGTACGGATATTTGTTATCTAGCCCTTTTTGTTTGGCTTTTTTGGCGCTGTCTCTGGCGTTCAAATATTTATGGCATACGGCTTGAATGCTTTGGCTATGGATCGGGTATTTGCCCTTCGTTTGTTTTTGAAGTTCGGTTTGGTTGATCCATTTTCCATTATTCTTTAATGCATAGTTTTTGGCAATGACTAAACAGTCATTCCAAATTTGAGCCGATATTCGGTTGCATTCGAATAATCGATCGATATCTTTTTTTGATGTTTGAAAAGGTATTTTGACCGTTCGATACATCCTTTCACCTCCTTACTTATAATATAAAATATGAATAATCGAAAATCTAT
>NZ_SDLD01000115.1:0-1427 GCF_013096875.1 Geobacillus sp. DSP4a
TTCACAAAAACATTTTTCCGAGCATAGACCTGCAAAATATTGCATTTAACGAGTCAACAAAAGAAGATTTGGTTCTTCATTCGTTTGCTGGCTATCATATTTTCAAATTCCGCCTGAAAACGGATTTGCAAGCAGACATTCAAGACGATGGCTCCATTTTATTGACAAATCAAGAACATGAAAAGGTGTTTGAACTGCCGAAGCCGTTTATGGTGGATTCGAATGTCGATGAACGCTCTGGCGAGGTGCAGCGCTCAGAGAATGTAACGTATGAATTACAACAGGATGATCAAGGATATATTTTAACGGTCAAAGCCGACCCGGAGTGGCTGAAGGATCCTAAACGTGTATACCCTGTTTATATTGATCCGAGTACTTCCATTAATGTGTCTACCGATGCATTTGTAATGAGCGCCTATCCGACAACCAACTATAGTTCCTCATCAAGTAAGTGGGATTCGGCGCAGGGACAATACGTTTTAAAGGTGGGGTATTATGATGGAACAACAGGCACTTGCTATGGCTTTTTGAATCAAGATCTATCGAGCATCAAGAATATGAATGTGACGAGTGCCACGTTCCATGTCTATGTCACCCATTCGTATTATGCAACAACACCAACAGGTCTATGGCTAGATGTTGTCAACGGTCCATGGTCCGCGAGCACGTTAACGTGGAATAATAAACCTTCCTCCACCAACATTGGCAAGGTTGATGTCGCAAGAGACCAATGGGCGCAATTTGATGTAACGAATACGGTAAAAGAATGGGCATCCGGGACAAAGCCAAATTACGGATTTAAACTTCATACGAATGGCAATGGACAAACGTATTGGAAAAAGGTTGTCTCCACCACGAATAGCAGTTATAAACCATATTTGTCTGTTACGTATACGATACCAGTTCCAAATACGCCGACAGGAACGGCCTTCAGTAATGGGGATGGCACAGGATATATCAATTTATCATGGGATCCGGTTCCTGGTGCTACGGGTTATAAAGTTTGGATTTATAACGGGAAATCATATGAAGCGTTTGATGTAGGCAATGTCACTTCCTGGAGTACAAAGGGGAAAAAAATCTGGCCGACCCCTTCTGAAATTAGCGCTGGAAGATACGACTTGCACCAAGATCAGTTAGGGACGGAGCTTGCTGTCGATCCTTCCCCGGTGTATCGAAATTCAGGAGGAAGTTATCCGAATAGCAAGAACTACTGGTTCCGAGTCAGTGCGATTTTTCCTCAAGGCGAAAGCGCCATGTCCGGCGCGTATATGCCAACCATTCCGGATTTGGCGAAACCATCTGCTCCGACGGGGGTAAGTTATACAAACGGAAATGGAACAGGATATATCGATTTCAAATGGAATCCTGTGAGTGGAGCGACGGGGTATAAAATTTGGATTTTTAACGGTTCCTACTATGAATCG
>NZ_SDLD01000116.1:0-1418 GCF_013096875.1 Geobacillus sp. DSP4a
AACCGCGAGCAGTCATCAATATACGCGATCAAAAACGTTTTCTGGGCTTTCCCATGGACTCGAATTGTGGGTCCATGGGATAAGTCCCCTTGCCATAGCTCATTGATCTGGTCATACGCAAAACGCTTTCGCTCCGGCATCGGCAAGATTTCTTTTCCCACCAGGTTGTGTTTTTTCAACAATCGGTATATAGTAAAGTATGAAAGGGTGGTGGGAATGTCCCCCTGCTTGGTGAGTTGTTCGTAGAATAGGGTCACGGGCATGGTGGGATGTTCCTTTCTCAATGCTAGAATATGATCCTCATCATCGGGGGACAGACGTCTGGAGCGGCCGCGGTCCGAACGGCGCTTCGGCTTCAAGGCGTCAAAGCCCCCTTTTTTGTATCGGGCGCACCAATCCAGAATCGTCTTCGCCGCAATGGGTTTGTCCCCTTGATGAGGAATCGAATGCACTCGCCCGCCCACCTCATTCAAATACGCCTTGGGCTCCACCTGGCCATTCACCAACGGAGCGATCAGCCCGTACCGAAACAGCGCGATGTCGTGTCTCATTGATTCATCCATCCGGATCTCCTCCCTGTCTCCCTGTGATGTTGGACCGTCTCGGTCCCTCTGCCTCCTATCTTACGAAACGGCTCGAGATTCGTCGAGAGGAAGGGTTTGTGGGAACATCAACCATCTCCATTTTTGGTGTTAAGTAGAAAATCAGGAAGCAATTTGATCCGCAAACGGATGCCACTTCTCGTTTGTCCACAGGTCTTGGATGATCGAGCCCACCCCCCGTCCCTCCAAAGTCTGCATCCACCAAACCGCCCGTTCTGTTCTTGCGTTCCCCACAGGGCCGATGATCCCCCACCTTCTCGCCGCCGCGTGATGCAAGCGGGAGAGATTCCGTAAAAATCGTCGGACATAAAATAAGATGACCTCCTTGGTGGGAAAACCAACCTGTTTGGTCTTCGCTCCTCGCCTTGGCGTTTCGAGCCACGTTTTGACCGCTTGCCAAATAACCGATCGTGTATATTGAACATACGGGAGGAGAAAAGAAGGCAGCACACTCACGGTTTTACGGCATTCTTGACAGCGATATCGTGCGATCCAAAGGTGATACTCCCCCTCTGTCGTCAACGCATAGCGTTGGTAGTATCCATGACGATGCAAGGGGCGGCGGGACGGACAGTGGGGGCATTGTCTCACGTCAGGAAAATCGTTCCCTTTCCCACGATCCGTATACGTTTGAATGTCAATGCCAAAGTCGTGAAACTGGATCACACTTCCTCCCCCCCCTGAAACGAAAGGAAATCTTTGTCCGAAACAATTCACAAAAAATTTAGCACATTCCTTCAGAAAAGGGGAGAGGGCTTTCTGAAAGAATGTGCAAAAAAATGGGCGTTTTGTGCTGAAATAAAATGATAATTTACA
>NZ_SDLD01000117.1:0-1403 GCF_013096875.1 Geobacillus sp. DSP4a
GAGGATTTATCTCGTTTTCAAACATGAAAGTGGTGCAGGGAATCATCAAAAAAAGGGATGTATGGATCATATATCCATAGAACTAACACCAAAATCAAAGTTGATTTCCAACCATCACGGATTCAGGTAGTATCAATACTGCCAATTTCTTTCTCCTCCATTAACTCTAATTTATTAATCAAAATACCAATTGTTGAACATAATATTACAAACATTCCGATAAGATATATTATAATTTGAATAGAGATAACTTCTCCCAATTTACCAATTATACTATATATAAACGCACCTAATAATGAGATGAACATATTGATTATGCTGTTAACCCTTCCTTGAAAATTATTATCTACCTTTTCAAGAATTATAGTGCTAAATAATGTTCTTGACTGAAGTGCAACTGCACCTAGAAAAAACATCACTGTCCCGATAATTAATATGCTTTTCGTTACTGGAATTAAACACAGCAGCCCACCTAAAGCGGCTATACTCATCCAAATAAAATTTCTCCTACCCATTAATTTAATTATCCTTATTAGGCACAATCCGCCCACTATAGAACCCACTGCAAAAATACCTTCAAGGAGGCTTAATGTTGCCGGCCCTTCAGCTAAGATTTTAGTGACATAAGGAACCATAATAATATTGACTATCTGAATCACAAATTCGTTTAATGCTACTAAACAACCGAAAAGTACAATGATTTTTCTAGCAGATAAATACTTAGCAGTGGATTTCAATTGCACGAAAAAGTCATGAAACTCAATAGTATTTTTCTTTTTCAGAGTATTATTTTTCCGTTGTCTTATACTTAGAATACTTATTGCAGCTATAATAAACAAAATTGAATTAAAAAATACTGCAAATACATCTGCTATGTATTCAAAGAGAAAACCTGCAATAGCTGTTCCTATTATCATTCCTATTTGAAAAGTTACGTTTAATGACGTATTTCCCTTTAACAACTCATCGTTTGTTAATAGTTCCTTCATCAACCCTTTAAATGCAGGCATATAGAATCTATCGACAACATTCCAAAGAAAAGTTACTACATACAATATTAATAAATTTAAACTATCAATTAAAATTGCTAAAGGTATAATAATAAGTAATAGCGATCTTAAAAATTGTACAACAACAATAGTCTTCTTCCTATTCCAAATATCAACAAGCACACCAATAAAAGGTGATAATAAAATTCTTGGAATTGTAGAGATGGCCAAAACTGTCCCAATTGCTGAGGCTGTTTGAGTAATATCATAAGCTAACCAGGTTACTACTCACATTTCGCACCCTCCCAACGAAAATCGGGAGGATTTTTTCGTTCCGATGTCGAATGAATCCTTGACACACAAGGAAAGTGAAGGAGTTTTTCTCTCATGAACGTTCAAGTCAAAAAGGTCTAT
>NZ_SDLD01000118.1:0-1383 GCF_013096875.1 Geobacillus sp. DSP4a
CTCACATTTCGCACCCTCCCAACGAAAATCGGGAGGATTTTTTCGTTCCGATGTCGAATGAATCCTTGACACACAAGGAAAGTGAAGGAGTTTTTCTCTCATGAACGTTCAAGTCAAAAAGGTCTATCGTAATGATTATTTGAATATAATAAGTGCCCTATTCAAGAAACTGGGCCTGCCCCAATTGATTGACCATCTCGTTCCCGTTGATCCACAGTGCCAGACTCGAGTCAGCGATGCCGTTCAGGCCATCATCTACAATATGTTTGACGGCCGGCAAGCCCTCGTTCACGTGGAACGATGGGCTCAGGAGATCGATCTAGAGAAACTCATCCGTCCCGGTCTCCATCCTTCCTGGTTGAACGACGATGCCTTGGCTCGTCATCTCGACCGCTTGTATGAGGCCGACATTCACAAGGTGATCAGCACTTGCTTGATTCACATTTATCGCAAAGAAGGCCTTTCCCTCCGAGCCTTTCACGCCGATACGACGGACAAGACGGTTTACGGCGCGTATGAATCGGCCTCATTAGAGGCTTTGCAGATCACACATGGCTATAACCGCCATCATCGTTGGCAAAAACAGATCGGCTTCGGACTGGTCGGCAACGAGGACGGCATCCCGTTTTACGGCGATGTGCACGACGGCAACCTGCCTGACAAAACGTGGAATCCGGAGGTGCTGTCCCGTGTCCACGAACAGCTCAAACAAGCCAAGATGGAAGACGAATGGATTTACGTGGCCGATTCCGCCGCGATGACAAAAGACACTCTGGCGCAAACCAAAGCGGCCAACGCCTTTTTGATCACCCGAGGCCCTTCGTCGCTTCGGATCGTGAAACGGGCATTAGCGGAGGCCGATTCGCCTCACATCCCGTGGAGCGAACCCTTTACCCTGGCGGAGAGAAACGGCGCCACGTACCGGGTATGGGAAACATCCTCCACCTATGAAGGCCACCCCGTTCGGCTGATCGTCGTCGAATCGAGTGCGCTCGACCAGCGAAAAGGAAAGACGCTCGAAAAAGAACGAACCAAAGAAGCGGAGCTTCTTCGCGAGGAACAAGCCCGTTGGGAGCGCCACCCTTTCTCCTGCCGGGAAGATGCCGAACAAGCCTTGGCGTCCCTCAAGGCGTCCCTTCGCCCCCGGTTTCATCGGGTTGAGGCCGCGGTCGAAGAGATCGTACGCCCGAAAAAACGGCGCGGACGGCCGAAAAAAGGGGCGGAACCCGAGGTGGAGACGCTGTATTTCTTGCACCTTGACGTCGAATTCGACCAAGACGCGTGGGAACAGGCGAGACGGAAAGCGTCCCGGTTTGTCCTTGTCACGACCGTTCCGAAGGAATGGAAGGGCCAACCCATGGATGCCCAAGAGATCTTGAAGCT
>NZ_SDLD01000119.1:0-1294 GCF_013096875.1 Geobacillus sp. DSP4a
CGCGTCTTGTATGAACGCTGTTGCGGATTGGACGTGCATAAGCAATCGATTACGGCTTGCGCCCTTACCCCTGAAGGAAAAGAGATTCGCACGTTTGGTACGCTGACCGACGATCTCGAGGAGTTGGTGGGTTGGCTGAAAGAAAAAAAGGTGACGCACGTTGCCATGGAGTCGACGGGCGTATATTGGAAGCCGGTGTATAATCTCCTCGAAGCAGAGCCGATCGAAGTGCTTGTCGTCAATGCCCAACACATCAAAGCGGTTCCTGGGCGAAAGACCGATGTCAAAGATGCTGAATGGATCGCGGACTTGCTTCGCCATGGATTGCTAAAAGGGAGTTACATCCCTCATCGAGCTCAGCGGGAACTCCGGGAACTGGTCCGTTATCGGCGCAGTTTGATCGAGGAACGGGCACGGGAGCTCAACCGCATCCAAAAAGTGCTGGAAGGAGCCAATATCAAGCTTTCTTCGGTCGTATCCGATATCAACGGGATGTCGGCCCGGCTCATCATTCGCGCCCTTATCGAAGGAAAGGACGATCCGGCGGCCCTCGCCCAGCTCGCCAAAGGGCGGCTGAAACAAAAAACGGAAGAGCTCCGGCGCGCATTGAAAGGAGTGATGGGGCCGCATCAACGCATGATGCTGGCCGAGCAATGGCGTCATGTGGAGTATTTAGATGAAGCGATTGCCCGGTTGGATCGGGAAATCGAGGAACGAACGAGCCCTTTTCATGAAGCGCTGGAGCTCATCGATACGATCCCGGGAGTGGGGCGGCAAAGCGCGGAACAAATTGTAGCGGAAATCGGGACGGATATGAGCCGGTTCCCTACCGCCGCGCACTTGGCCTCATGGGCCGGAATGGCTCCCGGGAATCATGAGAGTGCAGGGAAACGGTTGTCAGGTCGAACGAGGAAAGGGAACAAGAAGCTGAGGTCGTGCCTCGTGGAATGCGCCCGTGCCGCCGCCCGAACGAAGAACACGTACCTATCGGCCAAGTATCATCGGATCGCCAAACGAAGAGGAGCGAATCGAGCGAGTGTCGCGGTCGGGAGAACGATTTTAGAAATGATCTATTATATCTTAACTCGAAAGGAACCGTATAGAGAGTTGGGAGCCGACTACTGGGATCGGCAGCGAGAAGCGAGCATCGTGCGTCAAACGGTGAAACGATTAGAGGGGTTAGGGTACGAAGTGAAACTAGAAAAAACGAGTGCATAGCACTTATTAACCATATATATACTGAAATACCTTCCTTTGGAATCCGATTCCGAAGGCTAGGTGGGCTCCGTTTTTT
>NZ_SDLD01000011.1:0-66742 GCF_013096875.1 Geobacillus sp. DSP4a
CCCCCTCAAGATGAGATTTCCCACCGCGTCAGGCGGGTAAGATCCCTCGAAGATGACGAGGTCGATAGGTCCGAGGTGGAAGCGTGGCGACACGTGGAGCTGACGGATACTAATCGATCGAGGGCTTAACCTAGAAAAGCGGAGGCGAGCGGTTCGCCGCGACGGGCAAATGTTCTTCACCCGCAGGGGTGCTAGCACCCCGAGGGGGAAGGTTATTTGACCCCGAGCGGCGGCGAGCCGGAGCTAGACAATGAAAAGTGAAAGCGCCCCGGCTTCTTCCCAAAACGGTTATCTAGTTTTGAAGGAATGAAAAGAAGTCCTTGACAATAAGCTCAATTCCCTTATAATAATACTTGTCGCCATTGCCTAGTGGTGATAGCGGAGGGGAAACACCCGTTCCCATCCCGAACACGGAAGTTAAGCCCTCCAGCGCCGATGGTAGTTGGGGCCAGCGCCCCTGCAAGAGTAGGTCGCTGCTAGGCAAAACATGTGGAGGATTAGCTCAGCTGGGAGAGCACTTGCCTTACAAGCAAGGGGTCGGCGGTTCGATCCCGTCATCCTCCACCACTTACACCAATTGTGTATTCTTATCGCCGCGGGGTGGAGCAACAAGCCTTTGCTTCCTCGAAACCGCTTCGAGTTGCCCCGACGCATCTGGCTTCCTCGAATCAGTTAGTAGAGGAAGGGGCAACGAAAAATTTACTTAGAGCATGATCGAAACTGAATCATTTCCTATCGCCGCGGGGTGGAGCAGTCCGGTAGCTCGTCGGGCTCATAACCCGAAGGTCGCAGGTTCAAATCCTGCCCCCGCAACCAAAATTGGTCCCGTAGTGTAGTGGTTAACATGCCTGCCTGTCACGCAGGAGATCGCGGGTTCGAGTCCCGTCGGGACCGCCATTCTTTCAAAATTGTGAAAGATGAAAAATACGGCTCAGCAGCTCATTCGGTAGAGACGAGCATCTGCTTCATCGAATTCGCTTCGAGTTGCCTCAATGCATCGAGCGTCTTTGAATCAGCTGGTAGAGGAAGAGGCACAGAGCAATTCAACGAGCGAGTTAAAAAATAATATATGGCTCGGTAGCTCAGTCGGTAGAGCAAAGGACTGAAAATCCTTGTGTCGGCGGTTCGATTCCGTCCCGAGCCACCATCAAACTATAATTATGCCGACTTAGCTCAATTGGTAGAGACGAGCATTCGCATCGTTGAATCTTCTGCGAGTTGTCCCGACGCATCCCACTTCTTTGAATAAGCTTGCAGAGGAAGGGACACCGAGCATTTGACTTCCTCGAATCAGCTTGTAGAGGAAGAGGCACAACCGAGCAGATCATATGAGCCAGTAACTCATGTTAAATGTGCCGGCTTAGCTCAATTGGTAGAGCAACTGACTTGTAATCAGTAGGTTGCGGGTTCAAGTCCTGCAGCCGGCATCTTCCATTTTGAAAAAATTCAACTAGCGAAACATGAGCTCAGAAACGAGCGATACATCTTCGAATAGGCTTCGAGTTGCCTCGATACACTTCGCTTTCTCGAATAAGCTGGGAGAGGAAGAGGTATGTAGAGCTAGGTAGTACCTAGAGTGTTATCCTAACCATGAGCCATTAGCTCAGTAACGAGCGTTGCATCTTCGAGTTCGCTGCGAGTTGCCCCGACGCACTTGACTTCTTCGAATAAGCTTGTAGAGGAAGGGGCAGGTAGAGTGAAATGAAGCTTAGAGTGTTATCCTAACCATGAGCCATTAGCTCAGTAGGTAGAGCATCTGACTTTTAATCAGAGGGTCGGAGGTTCGAGTCCTCCATGGCTCATCGTCTTGCGGAAGTAGTTCAGCGGTAGAACACCACCTTGCCAAGGTGGGGGTCGCGGGTTCGAGCCCCGTCTTCCGCTCCACTTCCGCCGGGGTGGCGGAATTGGCAGACGCACAGGACTTAAAATCCTGGGGTAGGTAACTACCGTGCCGGTTCGAGTCCGGCCCTCGGCACGTGCGCTCGTAGCTCAATTGGATAGAGCATCTGACTACGGATCAGAAGGTTAGGGGTTCGAATCCTCTCGAGCGCGTTTTGTCGGGAAGTAGCTCAGCTTGGTAGAGCACACGGTTCGGGTCCGTGAGGTCGCAGGTTCAAATCCTGTCTTCCCGATTTATCATGGGGCCTTAGCTCAGCTGGGAGAGCGCCTGCTTTGCAAGCAGGAGGTCATCGGTTCGATCCCGATAGGCTCCACCTTTTGACTTAAATTTGGCGGTGTAGCTCAGCTGGCTAGAGCGTACGGTTCATACCCGTGAGGTCGGGGGTTCGATCCCCTCCACCGCCACCATTATCGGACCTTTAGCTCAGCTGGTTAGAGCAGACGGCTCATAACCGTCCGGTCGTAGGTTCGAGTCCTACAAGGTCCACCATTATTATTGTTGCTTTTTTGGAGGAGTACCCAAGTGGTTGAAGGGGTCGGTCTTGAAAACCGAGAGGCGCCGCAAGGCGCGCGGGGGTTCGAATCCCTCCTCCTCCGCCATGCACTTTAAAATCGTGCCGGCTTAGCTCAATTGGTAGAGCAACTGACTTGTAATCAGTAGGTTGCGGGTTCAAGTCCTGCAGCCGGCACCAGAACGAGGCGACTATGGCGAAGTGGTTAACGCACCAGATTGTGGCTCTGGCATGCGTGGGTTCGATTCCCACTAGTCGCCCTTTTCATTATATTCTATATTTGCGGGTGTAGTTTAGTGGTAAAACCTCAGCCACGAGCATCTGCATCATCGAATTGGCTTCGAGTTGCCCCGACGCATCTGGCTTCTATGAATCAGCTGGTAGAGGAAGGGGCATGGAAATAGCGTGGCGGATGTTAAGCCAAATATTATGCGGGTGTAGTTTAGTGGTAAAACCTCAGCCACGAGCATCTGCATCATCGAATTGGCTTCGAGTTGCCCCGACGCATCTGGCTTCTATGAATCAGCTGGTAGAGGAAGGGGCATGGAAATAGCGTGGCGGATGTTAAGCCAAATATTATGCGGGTGTAGTTTAGTGGTAAAACCTCAGCCACGAGCATCTGCATCATCGAATTGGCTTCGAGTTGCCCCGACGCATCTGGCTTCTATGAATCAGCTGGTAGAGGAAGGGGCATGGAAATAGCGTGGCGGATGTTAAGCCAAATATTATGCGGGTGTAGTTTAGTGGTAAAACCTCAGCCTTCCAAGCTGATGTCGTGGGTTCGATTCCCATCACCCGCTTTTGATGGGCCTATAGCTCAGCTGGTCAGAGCGCACGCCTGATAAGCGTGAGGTCGGTGGTTCAAGTCCACTTAGGCCCATTATTTTCCGTTGAATATTTTTGGGTCATTCGCTATAATAATGGGCGAACAATGCCCCATCGTTCCACAGCAAAATCGGAGCGATGAGCTTCACATCTTCGAATTCGCTGCGAGTTGCCTCGACGCATCTCGCTTCCTTGAATTAGCTGGCAGAGGAAGGGACAGGGCAAGTATTGGGCTAGGTTTCTTACTCATCATTCCGCAATAGCTCAGCGACGAGCAGGTGCATCGTCGAATATGCTTCGAGTTGTCCCGACGCATCTCGCTTCCTTGAATTAGCTGGCAGAGGAAGGGACAGGGCAAGTATTGGGCTAGGTTTCTTACTCATCATTCCGCAATAGCTCAGCGGTAGAGCAACCGGCTGTTAACCGGTAGGTCGTAGGTTCGAATCCTACTTGCGGAGCCATTTCTTTGGAGAAGTACCCAAGTGGCTGAAGGGGACGGTTTGCTAAACCGTTAGGTCGCAGTTTTGCGGCGCGCGGGTTCAAATCCCGCCTTCTCCGCCATAATGGCCCGTTGGTCAAGTGGTTAAGACACCGCCCTTTCACGGCGGTAACACGGGTTCGAATCCCGTACGGGTCACTGGTTGCTGGCACCAGAGATTCTGGTGCCCTTTTGTACAATTTCTTTTGTCGATTTTTGCGTTTTTTTCTTGCGATGCGTGTGGAAGTCTGTTATAATATCTCTCGTTAGCTTTAAAATTACGTTATGATTGTTGGGGACAACGCAGTGTTTCGTTTCGTTAAAGAACGAGGCATTGCGTTTTTTTATTTACCACCCTAAACCGAGAAGACCCTCATTTCCACGCGTGAGCGTAGGGAGAGAGTTCAGGTAGGGAGGGAGTCCCCCGTTTCCAACGGCAGGAAAGTGGGGGGAGAAGATCAAACGAACAATTGGGCGTCGGCTTCGCCGCCATGAATTTGCACAAACATCGTTTGGATGGCTTGAAGCTGGCGCTTGGCGGTTTCTTCTGGCGTTGATGGGAGAAAGTAAACGATTTGCAAAGCGTTTTTCGTTTCTCTCGTCACGGCGGTCCGCTCCGAATCGACGATCGGACTGCCAAACGGCCCTCGTTCATCTTTGCTGACGAGTTTGTTGGCAAAGTTGACTGTGCGGCCGTTTAACGCGATGTATTCATCTTTTTCCGTGCCGATCGTGAGCGTCACTGTCCCGTTGATGCGGTCTAGATCATAGATGCCGAGCGGAATTTTATAATAGAGTGAAAAAAAGTTGTTTATGTCCGCCGCTGAATGGATAGGCGGAATGAAGCTTTTTTTCTGGATGCGTCGGTACAGGCTTTCACTTGACGGTCGATAGCGGCTTGGGTCCGTTCCGATTTGTTTGAAAGTACGGCGCCATTCGACCATTTCAGGAATGTCGGCAATCGACTTTTCCTGCAGCTCGATGTAAAGAGATTCTTGAAACAGCTCAAGCCGCCCCCTTAACATTTGCGGTGAATCGCTGACCTCGATATGATAATAGCGGATGACGCCGAATTTACCAGAAGGAAGGCGTTGCTTTAGTTGTTCTGATATCACGCATTTCATCTTGATCACCTCGGATTTCATTTTACCATATATGACGAAAGGAGGGAAAACGATGGATGTTATGGCATTAAAGCAGGAAGTCATTGAGTACAGTCGGTCAATCGGCATTGATAAAATCGGATTTGCGAGCGCTGATCCGTTTGTGGAATTAAAGGAACGGCTGCGCCGCCAGCAGGAGCTCGGCTATCAGTCCGGTTTTGAGGAACCAGATATTGAGAAACGGACGAATCCTTCATTGCTTCTTCCGGAAGCAAAATCGATTATTGCCATTGCTCTTGCCTATCCGTCTAAAATGAAAAATGCGCCGCGGGGGACAAAGACGGAACGGCGCGGCGTTTTTTGCCGCGCTTCATGGGGAAAGGACTACCACGATGTGTTGCGGGAACGTTTGCAGCAGCTCGAGGAGTTTTTGCTGGCCAAAGTGCCCCATGCCCGCGTTCGCTCGATGGTGGATACCGGAGAGCTCGCCGATCGGGCGGTGGCGGAACGGGCAGGGATCGGTTGGAGTGGCAAAAACTGCTCTATTATTACACCAGAGTTTGGATCGTATGTGTATTTGGGAGAAATGATTACGAATATTCCATTTCCCCCTGATGAACCGGTTGAAAACCGATGCGGCACGTGCACGAAATGCATTGATGCCTGCCCGACCGGGGCGCTTGTGCAAGGGGGACAACTGAACGCACAGCGGTGCCTTTCCTTTTTAACGCAAACGAAAGGATTTTTGGCCGACGAGTTTCGAGAGAAAATCGGGAATCGGCTGTATGGCTGCGATACATGCCAGCAAGTCTGCCCGGAAAATAAGGGAAAAGACTTTCATTTGCATCCGGAATTCGAGCCGGATCCGGAGGCGGCCAAACCGAAGCTGGTTCCGCTTCTTGACATGACGAACCGTGAGTTTCAAGAGAAGTTTGGTGCGATGGCCGGTTCATGGCGCGGGAAAAAACCGATTCAGCGCAATGCGATTATTGCCCTCGCTCACTACAAAGACCGGACGGCAGTGCCGCATTTACTCCGGTTGTTAAAAGAAGACAGTCGCCCGGTCATCCGCGGGACGGCGGCGTGGGCGCTCGGGAAAATCGGGGATCCAAGCGCTAAGCCTTATTTGGAGGCCGCGCGGCAAACGGAGGCGGATGCCGATGTGATCGCTGAGATTGAAAAAGGACTAAAACTGTTGGCTGAGGCAAAGGAATAGGGAAAAAAACGCAGCTTCCCCACATAAGGTAGTAACAAAAACGAAAGTGGTGGAAAGCAGCATGAAAAAACAGTTGCGCGCGTGGTTGGATGAGCGAGCCCGCTCGTTTGTGTCGGAAAGCAATATCCGAAGCGAAGAGGCGGCAAGAAAGCAACAGCTTTGCCAAAAGCGCGGTGCGGAGATCGTCCGTTGCACGATCCGGGGGCAAATTGTCGGCAGGCAGACCATCGAGCGGGAAGCGAAAGTGATGTATATTGCCCACCATCAATTTTTAATTAAGCAAAGGGGTTCACTATATATAGAAGAACAGGTTGAGGAGCGATGCGCCTGTTTTGTTGGCGGTGAGCTTGTTGCTGATGAACCGATCAACCGATTGGGGGGGGATATGGAGGCGCCGCGCGTCGAACGAGAGCAATGGACGGGAGATCGTCTTTCTTACCAGTATGACCGCGCCCGGGCGGTGCGGTATGCAGAAATGTGGTGGAACCGCCATAACCCGGCGTTTCCTTCCTTTGCCGTTGATTGCACGAATTTTGTTTCCCAATGTTTGTATGCGGGCGGAGCGCCGATGACGGGCTATCCGAACCGGGCGAGGGGATGGTGGTGTCAAAACGGAAGTTGGAGTTACAGCTGGGCGGTCGCCCATTCGCTGCGCTGGTATTTAAGCGGAGCGCGCATTGGCTTGCAGGCGGTCGAAGTAGCCGAGCCGGAACAATTGATGGCAGGGGATGTCATTTGTTATGATTTTCAAGGGGACGGACGCTTCGACCACTCAACGATTGTGGTGGCGAAAGATCAGAACGGGATGCCGCTTGTGAACGCCCATACGACAAACAGCCGAATGCGCTATTGGTCGTATGAAGATTCAAGCGCCTATACGCCAAACATTCGGTATAAATTTTTTCACATCATTGACCGCAAATAAACGATGTTGCTGAGGTGAACGAAATGCCGCTCCATGTAGTACTGTACCAACCAGAAATTCCGGCTAATACCGGGAATATCGCCCGCACATGCGCGGCTACGGATACGGCGCTTCACTTGATTCGTCCGCTTGGGTTTTCAACGGATGATAAAATGTTAAAGCGCGCCGGCCTTGACTATTGGCCGTACGTCAACATTTCGTATTACGATTCGCTCGATGAACTGTTTGCCCGGTTTCCGCACGGCGAATTTTACTTTATTACGAAATTCGGCCGCCAATACTACGATTCGTTTGATTTCAGCGATACGGAAAAAGACATTTTCTTTGTGTTTGGACGCGAAACGACCGGGCTGCCGAAAGAACTGCTTGAAGCCAATATGGACCGTTGCCTGCGCATTCCGATGAACGACAAAGTCCGTTCGCTGAACTTATCCAATACGGCGGCGATTTTAGTGTACGAGGCGCTGCGCCAGCAACGGTTTCATGGGCTTTCGTAAACAAAAAAACGACCTTCGTTGCGGAGGTCGTTTTTTTGTGCCTTATTGTTTAACGCCCGGTTTGTCCTCGTAGCCGGCGGTGAAAATGGCCGTCAAAAACGCAATGATAACCCCTAACATAAGCAATGTGCGCATCGCTTTTCCTCCCTTGCAATGAAAGTGGTATGCGTTTCCCCTTTATTATAGCGAATATGGCCAAGCATGTGAATGAGAACAGGTTAGGACGGAGAGACAAAATTTTTTTTGCGGCGAATGATACGGGACATCCTCGCATAAATTGTAATAATCTTGCTGTTAGACATCCAAGGGTGAGGAGGTCCTTTATGGATATTTTACAAAAGATCGCACGGTACCGGGAAGAAGAAGAAAAGCTGAAATGGGAAGGGACGTTCGCGGAGTATTTAAAGATTTTAAAAGAAAAGCCGTGGGTGGCCCAGTCGGCTCATTCGCGTGTTTATAATATGATCAAAGATGCTGGGGTCGAAGAGGTGAATGGGCGGAAACGATATAAGTTTTTTAGCCAGCACCTGTTCGGGCTTGAGGAGGCGCTTGAGCGGCTCGTTGAGGAATATTTCCACCCGGCGGCGAAGCGGCTTGATGTGCGGAAACGGATTTTGCTGCTGATGGGGCCGGTCGGCGGCGGGAAATCGACGTTGGTAACGCTCCTGAAGCGCGGGCTTGAGGAGTACTCCAAAACGGAGCGCGGAGCCGTTTATGCGATTAAAGGGTGCCCGATGCATGAAGACCCGCTTCACCTCATTCCTCACCATTTGCGCGACGATTTTTACCGCGAATACGGCATTCGCATCGAAGGCGAGCTGTCGCCGCTCAATATGATGCGGCTTGAGAAAGAGTACGGCGGACGCATTGAAGACGTGCTAGTGGAGCGCATTTTCTTCTCGGAAAACCGCCGCGTCGGCATCGGGACGTTCAGTCCGTCTGATCCAAAATCGCAAGACATCGCCGATTTAACGGGAAGCATCGATTTTTCAACGATCGCGGAATACGGCTCCGAGTCCGACCCGCGCGCGTACCGGTTTGACGGCGAGCTGAACAAAGCCAACCGCGGGATTATGGAATTTCAAGAGATGTTAAAGTGCGATGAAAAATTTCTTTGGCATTTGCTGTCGCTGACGCAAGAAGGCAATTTCAAGGCTGGGCGGTTTGCTTTAATCAGCGCCGACGAATTGATTATCGCTCATACGAACGAAACGGAATATCGGTCGTTCATCGCCAACAAAAAGAACGAGGCGCTCCATTCGCGCATCATCGTCATGCCGATTCCATACAACTTGCGCGTCTCGGAAGAAGAGCGCATTTACGAAAAAATGATCCGCGAAAGCGATGTCGCCGACGTGCATATCGCCCCGCATACGTTGCGGATTGCGGCCATGTTTACGATTTTGACTCGGCTGAAAGAGTCAAAGCGGCCGGATGTGGATTTATTGAAAAAAATGCGTCTATACGATGGGGAAATGATCGAAGGGTTCAACGAAGTGGACGTTGAAGAGTTGAAAAAAGAACATCCCGACGAAGGAATGAGCGGCATTGACCCTCGCTATGTCATCAACCGCATTTCGGCTTGCATCATTCGGAAAGAAGTGCCGTCGATCAATGCGCTTGATGTGCTTCGTTCGTTGAAAGAAGGGTTGGATCAGCATCCGTCGATCACGAAGGAAGACCGCGAGCGGTACTTGAACTTCATTTCGCTCGTGCGCAAAGAGTATGACGAAATCGCCAAGCAAGAAGTGCAAAAGGCGTTCGTGTACTCATATGAAGAGTCGGCGAAAACGTTGATGGATAACTATTTGGACAACGTCGAGGCGTATTGCAACAAAACGAAACTGCGCGATCCGCTTACGGGTGAGGAAATGAATCCGGATGAAAAGCTGATGCGCTCGATCGAGGAACAAATCGGCATTTCCGAAAATGCGAAAAAAGCGTTTCGCGAAGAAATTTTAATTCGCATTTCGGCATATGCACGAAAAGGACAGCGGTTTGATTATAATTCACATGAACGGTTGCGGGAAGCGATCCAGAAGAAATTGTTTGCGGATTTAAAGGACATTGTCAAAATTACAACGTCGACGAAAACACCGGATGAGCAGCAGTTGAAAAAAATTAACGAAGTCGTCGCCCGCCTCATTGATGAATACGGGTACAACTCCACGTCAGCCAATGAATTGCTCCGTTATGTCGGCAGCTTGTTGAACCGCTAGGCATGCCTCGAGCGCCGGGGCATGCTTTTTTGCATCGATAATCGGGCTTGTCCGTCCGTTGTTCGCTTTTCTATTTTCGGCATTCATCTGTCAATTATTTTGAATTTTTGCATAGGATAAAATAAACAACTTGGCATAGTGATGGTCCGTTTTGATGACGCCAACATAAGTATATGCGGGAAAGTGAAAAGTGTGAGAACCATTTTAACAAAGGAGGGGAAAATATGAAAGGGAATTTCGTTGTATCGAAAGAAGACTGGTCCCTCCACCGCAAAGGATATGACGATCAAAAGCGGCATCAAGAAAAGGTAAAGGAAGCGATCAAAAACAATTTGCCGGATTTGATTACGGAAGAAAGCATCATTATGTCCAACGGACGCGATGTAATTAAGATTCCGATTCGCTCGCTGGATGAATATAAAATTCGCTACAACTATGAGAAAAACAAACATGTCGGCCAAGGAAACGGAGACAGCCAAGTCGGCGATGTCGTGGCCAGAGACGGAAGCGGGGAGGGGCAAGGGCCAGGAAAAGGCCAAGGAGCCGGCGACTTGCCAGGTCAAGATTATTACGAGGCTGAAGTGTCGTTGATGGAAATCGAAGAAGCACTCTTCAGCCAACTGGAGCTGCCGAACTTGCAGCGGAAAGAACTGGATCAAAATGTCGTTCAACATATCGAATTTAACGACATTCGCCGCACCGGGTTGATGGGGAACATCGATAAAAAGCGGACGATGCTCGCTGCCTTCAAGCGCAACGCCATGAGCGGCAAACCAGGCTTTTACCCGATTTACCGCGAAGATTTAAAGTTTAAAACGTGGAATGAAGTCGTCAAGCCGGAATCGAAGGCCGTTGTCTTGGCCATGATGGACACAAGCGGCTCGATGGGCATGTGGGAAAAATACATGGCGCGCAGTTTCTTCTTTTGGATGACGCGTTTTTTGCGCACGAAGTACGAAACAGTCGACATCGCCTTTATCGCCCATCATACGGAAGCGAAAGTTGTCAGCGAGGATGAATTTTTCACGAAAGGGGAAAGCGGCGGGACGATTTGCTCATCCGCCTACCGCAAGGCGCTGGAACTGATCGAAACGAAGTATTCTCCGTCGCGCTACAACATTTATCCGTTCCACTTCTCCGACGGCGACAACTTGACATCGGACAATGCCCGCTGTGTGAAGCTTGTTCAAGAGCTGATGAAAGTGTCGAACATGTTTGGGTATGGGGAAGTCAACCAGTACAACCGCCATTCCACACTCATGTCGGCGTATCGCAATATTAAGGATGAAAAGTTCCGCTATTATATTTTGAAGCAAAAATCAGATGTGTTCCACGCGATGAAAACATTTTTCCGCAAAGAAGAGAGCAAGCAGCTCGTTTGACCCTCTGGCAGCTGAAAAAAGGGGGTTTTTCTTTTTGGAAAGGGAGGGCAATCGCCCTCCCTAAAATAAGTTATTGCTTTTGCAGCGTCGCCGCCATGGCGAGCACGGCGCCAAGCACGTCTTCGTTGCGTGGAGCGTGCACGGTCAATAGCATTGGCGCTGGTTGGGCGCTGGCGATGACATGAACGGTGGCGCCGTCCGCTTGTGCAGTGTACCAAACCGCATCAGCGAACGGCTTAGGCAATCCGTTCGTTTGTTGGTGGGCGGCGTTGGCGTCAACCGCTTGGGCATGTTCTTGCGCTAGTTGCTCGTAGTTTGTTTCCCCCTCCGAAAGCAAGCGAATGCGGGCGAATGCTTCGCCATGAAGCAAGACATCGGCGCCCGGTTCTTCGGCGTCAAGGGTCCATCCTTCCAAAACATAGAGGGAAAAATGCTGATTGTTGCTTGTTTGCAGCGTTGCGGTTTTCGTGACGGTTTGGTTTCCATCTTGGTAGGACAATGAAATGGTCGGTTGTGAAGCAGCGGGTTGTCCTCCTCCTGCCGCTCGTTGCTCTTCTTCGTTCTTTTTCGTTGATGTTTGCTCTTTTGCTTCCTTCGAAGGAGAAGGGTTCTTGGATGACGGCGCATCAGACGATGGTTTTTGATCGGCGGCTGTCTGCTCTTCCTTTGCCGCCTGTGTCGTCTCGTGCTCTTTCGTTCCACAGCCAACCAGCAAGACGAAGGCGACAGCGAGAGAGAACAACAGTTTCCAGTATCGAATCATGTTCATTCCTCCCTACGTTCCATATCCCCCCCATTATACCAATTGAAACGGTGGAAACAAACAGACTCGTTTCCCTATTTTTTCTGTTTGTTCGTTTTGGCTTGTTGTTTGGTGTGCAAGGCGACATGCGCCCCGCCCCAAACAGCGGCGACGAGTGGCGCTCCCCCATTTTACGCTTGGGGAAAGAGCGTTTCACCTTCTTTACCATTGGCTGGAGACAGGAAATGTTCCGCGAAAACAAGAAGAGTTGCCCACCCGGTTAATCGTGTGGGCTACCGGGTAGGCTATAGTCGTTTCAACTGATAGCGGTTGACGGGGCGTCCGACGCCGCCGTATTGCACATCGAGTATCACTTGTCCCGTTTTCTCAAGGTATTCCAAGTAGCGGCGGGCCGTCACACGGGCGATGCCGACGCCCTCGGCCACTTCCTCGGCGGAAACAGGGAAGCGGTGCTGGCGCAAGTAGGCGACGACTTTTTCCAACGTCACTTCGTTTAATCCTTTCGGAAGTTCAGGGAGCGAGGCGGCAGGTTGTTCAGCCGTTTGCCGTAGTGCATCGAGTTCTGCCTGGGTGAGCGATTCCTTTTCTGCAAGCGACTGGCGGAACGACCAGTAATTTCCCAGCGCCTGTTTGAGCCGTTCAAATTTAAACGGTTTCAAAATGTAATCGAAGGCGCCGTTTTGCAGGACGCGGCGCACTGTTTCAATGTCGCTTGCCGCTGTGATGGCGATGATATCAACTTCATGGCCGCGAGCGCGGATTTGCTTTACTGTTTCAAGGCCGTCTAGCTGCGGCATGTAAATATCAATCATCGCTAAATCGGGACGCAGCTCGTCGATGAGGCGGAGCCCTTCTTCACCGTTTCCGGCAAGGCCGACGACGGTGAAGCCGTCCACTTGTTCGATCATTTGCCGGTTCACTTCCTGGACCATCGGATCGTCTTCAATGAGCAGTACACGGTACATGCTTTTCCTCCTTTGCACGGATGGAGCCTGTTTACATGATGGAGAAAGACACCAGCGCTGTTTCGCTAGGCTTCCTTGCTATGTTACATGTCAAATGTGATCGTAAAGATGGTGCCTTTTCCTTCTTCTGATTGAACCTCGATTTGTCCGTTTCCTTTGTCCACGATTTGTTTGACTAAATATAAGCCGATGCCGCGGCCATCGCTCCCTTTTGTGGAGAAGCCTTCTTCAAAAATGCGGTCGAGATGTTCGCGGGCGATGCCTTGGCCGTTGTCTTCGACAGAGAGGGAGCAGACATCCTCATTTTGTTCGATGCTGACGTATACTTCCTTCTCGCGGCCGGCGACGTTGCGGAACGAATCAAATGCATTTTCGATTAAATTGCCGAGGATCACGACGAAATCATGGTGATCAAGGCGCGGTGGAAAACGGTGCAGACGGCTGTGCCGGTCGATCGTCACGCGAATGCCGAGCTCTTTGCCGCGGCGGATTTTGCTTAACAATAGCCCGGAGATGCTTTCGTCTTTGATGTTGCGGCTTAAAAACTGCGTCAGTTCTGCCTGTTCCTCTGTAACTTGGAACACGTACTCGAGCGCTTTTTCGATATGGCCGAGCTGGATGAGGCCGGCGATCGTGTGGAGCTTGTTCATGTATTCATGGTTTTGCACGCGCAGGGCATGGACAAACGCTTTCACTCCTGTCAGTTCTTCGGCCAGCCGCTTGACTTCCGTGCGGTCTTGGAAAATGGCAATGGCGCCGACTGTTTTCCCGTTGACCTTGATCGGGATGCGGTTGCTCCAGATCGTCAAGTTGCCGATTTGCAGCTCACGATTATAAATCGGTTTGTTTACCTCAAGAATTTCCGGAAGATGTGTATCCGGGATGACAGAGCGGATCGGCTGCCCGATGACATCTCCTTCGACGCCAAGCATTTGTTTCGCCCGATCGTTGAAAATCGTGATGCGTTCATCGCTGTCAATGGCGATGACGCCTTCATGCATGGCGTTGAACGCTTCCGTCCGCTCGATGAGCAGTTTGGCGATTTCATGCGGCTCGAGCTGGAACATTTGCCGCTTAATGTGGGAGGCAAGCAGCCAAGCTCCGCTTCCGCCGGCGAGCAGCGACAAAACGATCGCTATCGCAATTTCCTCTTTTACTGTGCTCATCGCTTCCCAAAATGTCGGCAGCCGGTAGGCGGCGATGACGACGCCGATTTGTTCGTGATCGCTGTTCATAATGGGGACGAAGGCGCGGATCACGGTTCCGATTTCCCCACGCGCTTTCGAGGTGTACGTATGCTCGGCAAATGCCGGCCCTTCATCGGCGCCGTGGGAAATGGTGCCGATCATTGCTGGGAGCGGGTGGGAGAGGCGAACTTTGTTCATATCGAGTACGACAATATAGTCAGCGCTGTGGATGACGCGCACCCGTTCGACGATCATGTTGACGAGCGCCCGGCTTTGCTTGTCGCCGACAATGTGGTGTTTGACTTCCGGCAGTTCAGACACTGTGCGCGCTGTCAACAAGGCGCGCTGGCTCAGTTCTTCTTCTTTTGTATGAAAAAAATCGCTGATGATAAACAAGCCGCTCAGCAGCATCGAAAAACTGACGATGACAAAAATTAAAATCGTGATTTTCCAACGGATCGGCAGCCGATTCATGGCGAGACTCCTCTTTTTTCGAAACAGTCATTATCATTTATTTTAGCATGATTCCTCTGATATGATAAAAGAGATGAAAAAATCAAGGACGAAAATGGTGTGGATGATGAGAAACAGTTGGAAATGGTGGCTGCTCCTTCTGTTCGCCAGCATCGGGTTGGCTGGATGGGCGGTGAGCCAGCAAGTCGGCCGGGAGCCGCTTGTTTATGATGATGAACAAAAGGGGCTGCAAAACCAAATTATTATTTACTTTAGCCATGTTGTTGCGGAAAACACGCCAAAAGGGTTGGCGGCGCAAAAGTTTGCCGAGCTTGTCGAACAAAAGACCGATGGCCGCGTCAAAGTTGAGGTGTTTCCGAACGGTTCGCTCTATTCGGACGGCGAGGAGCTTGATGCGCTGTTGCGCGGCGATGTGCAAATGATCGCGCCATCATTTTCAAAGGTGACAGAGCTTGTCCCCGAATGGCAAGTGCTCGATTTGCCGTTTTTGTTCCGCGATGAGGACGACGTGTGCCGCGTCTTTACTGGAGAAATCGGGGCTGAGCTACTCGGAATGCTTGAGGCGAAGAAAATCAAAGGGTTGGCGCTTTGGAGCAACGGATTTAAGCAAATGATGAGCACCACCCGCCCGCTTATCGCACCTGATGACTTCCGCGGCTTGCGCTTTCGCATTATGCCGAGCGAAGTGATCGAAAAACAGTTTCGCCTGCTTGGCGGAGAACCGGTTGCTGTCTCATTTGACCATGTGTATCGGGCGCTTGAGCAGCATGAGTTTGACGGTCAGGAAAATACGATTTCCAACATTTACTCAAAAAGTTTCTACAAGTTTCAGCCTTACATCACCATCAGCAACCACGGGTACCTTGGTTATGCCGTGATGATGAACCAAGCATTTTGGGACCATTTGCCAAAAGACATCCAGCAAAAAATAACTGAAGCGATGGCTGAAGCAACACAATGGAATTTGCAGGAGTCAAAGGCGCAAAACGAACGGGAATTGCAGCAGCTGAAGCGGCGTGAGGATGTCCATCTTTATTTGCTGTCGGAAACAGAAAAACGGAGATGGGAACGGAAATTGGCCCCGCTGTATCAGGAATTTACGAGGCAGTTCGGTTCTAGACTTTTGAATGAAATCAAGAAATCCGATGAATAAGCTTCCGGTGACGGAAGCTTCTTTTATGGCGATAGATGCAGTTTTTGTAAACGTTTGAGACCAAAAAGACCAAAACGACCATTATCACCATAATATTTTTATTTCAACGATTTTTCTTTATGATAATGTTGAAAGCGTTACCAATATATCGCAAGGAGTGGGAGAAATGCGGAGAAAACTGAAAAACTTGACGGTGCAAGTCATCATCGGCATTATTTTAGGGATCATTGTCGGATTTCTATTTCCAGAATTCGGAGCGAAGTTAAAAGTATTGGCAGACGGATTTATTAAGCTGATTAAAATGGTGATTGCGCCGATCATTTTCTTCACGGTCGTCATCGGGATCGGCAATATGGGCGACTTGAAAAAAGTCGGCCGCATCGGCGGCAAGGCGCTCATTTATTTTGAAATTGTCACGACGTTTGCGTTGGCGATCGGGATTGTCGTCGTCAACCTTGTCAAACCAGGGGTCGGGTTTAACACCGATGCCGTAAAAGGCGGCGACATTTCGCAATATACGAAGCAGGCGGAAGAGACGAGCCACGGGTTTGTCGATTTCGTGCTCAGTATTATCCCGGATAACGTCGTCGCAGCGATGGCCAGCGGAGAATTGCTTCCGGTACTCTTCTTCGCCGTCCTGTTTGGCTTGGCGGCAGCAGGGTTAGGGGAGAAAGCCAAACCGGTGCTTTCGTTGTTTGAGCGAATCGCTGAAATTTTCTTTGGCGTCGTCAATATGGTCATGAAAGTTTCGCCGATCGCCGCGTTCGGCGCGATGGCGTATACGATCGGCACGTTCGGCCTTGGTTCGCTCGTGTCGCTCGGTAAACTGATGGGTTCTGTTTACATTACGATGGCGCTTTTCATTTTCGTCGTGCTTGGCGGGATTGCCAAGTTTTATGGGTTTAACATCTTTAAGTTTCTCGCTTATATCAAAGAGGAACTGTTGCTTGTTTTGGGCACGTCTTCGTCTGAATCAGCGCTGCCGCGGCTGATGGAACGTTTGGAAAAATACGGGTGCTCGAAATCGGTTGTTGGTCTTGTCGTTCCGACCGGGTATTCGTTTAACCTAGACGGCACATCGATTTACTTGTCGATGGCAGCCATTTTCATCGCCCAAGCGTACGGCATTGATTTAACCATTTGGCAAGAGCTGACGTTGCTTGGCGTCTTAATGCTCACCTCGAAAGGGGCAGCAGGGGTTACCGGTTCCGGCTTTATTACGCTGGCTGCAACGTTGGCAGCATTTCCGATGATTCCGGTCGAAGGCATCGCCTTGTTGCTCGGGGTCGACCGCTTTATGTCCGAGGCGCGGGCGATTACGAACATCATCGGCAACGCTGTAGCGACAGTGGTTGTTTCGAAAATGGAAAACGAGTTTCATCCGAACGAAGCTGAAGTGGAGCGCGCCTCGATGAGCGTGGCCAAATAAGAGTCAGGAGCCGATCTGCAAGTCCAATTGACAGCTTTTCCGTTCGCATGTTTCTGACTGCGTCGGGAAAGGAGCCGCACGCTGCAAATCGCCGAATGAATGAAAGAAGGAATGCAATAACAGCGCGAGGGGAATGTTTCCCCTCGTTTTTGCGTTGATTTTCCCCTAAAGAAAGAACAAGAGGGACGCGGGGAAGTGAGAAAGGAGAGCAAGCATATATTTTGATTTTCTTTCCCTCTTTTCCCATAATGAAACTATAATGACGCTCGAGGAGGAGAGGATATGAACGGCCTGCAAGATTGCGCCACTTTGCATAACGGGGTGAAAATGCCTTGGGTTGGCCTTGGCGTCTACAAAGTAAAGGAGGGCGAGGAAGTAAAAAGCGCGGTGCGCACCGCGTTGGAAATTGGCTATCGCCATATTGACACGGCCGCTTTTTACGAAAACGAAGAAGGGGTCGGGCAAGCGATCCGTGAATCCGGCATTCCGCGCGAGCAAGTATTTGTGACGACGAAAGTATGGAACACCGACCAAGGGTATGAGACGACGCTGAAGGCGTTTGATGCAAGCTTGAAAAAGCTTGGGTTTGATTATGTTGACCTGTACTTAGTCCACTGGCCGGTGAAAGGGAAGTATAAAGAGACGTACAAAGCGCTGGAAAAGCTGTATAAAGACGGCTATGTGCGCGCGATTGGCGTCAGCAACTTCCAAATTCACCATTTGCAAGATGTGCTGGCTGACTGCGAAATTAAGCCGATGGTCAACCAAGTCGAGTATCACCCGCGCCTGACGCAAAAAGAGTTGCTTACGTTTTGCCGGGAAAACGGCATCCAGCTTGAGGCATGGTCGCCGCTCATGCGCGGGGAAATTTTAACCGAACCGACAATCGTTGAAATTGGCAAAAAATACGGGAAAACGCCAGCGCAAGTCGTGTTGCGTTGGGATTTGCAGCACGGCGTCGTGACGATCCCGAAGTCGGTGACGCCGGCGCGGATCAAGGAAAACGCTGATATTTTTGATTTCTCGCTGACCGACGAAGAAATGAAACAGATCGACGCGTTGAACTTGAACAAACGGGTCGGTCCTGACCCAGACAATTTCAATTTTTGATGTCCCCATCAGCCAAATAGCGCCTCGATGCAGGTGCTGTTTTTTTTTTTTTTTTTTTGAAACCGGAGCGAGCCGTTTGACGTATGAAAAGGTGAGCAAGTACAATAAATAATAGTATACACATTTGATGAACATTGAAAAAACGGAGGGTGCTGTGATGCTATTCCATCCGATGGATATTTTCATTTTTATCGCCTTCCTGATATCGCTTTGGGCGCAATGGAAGGTATCAAGCAATTTCAATGCCTGGTCTGAAGTTCCAGCCTCATCGGGGTTGACGGGGGCGGAAGTGGCGCGCATGATTTTAGACCGCCACGGGTTGCACCATGTGCCGGTGGAGGTCGTGCCAGGGAGATTGTCCGACCATTATGATCCGATTTCCCGCACGGTCCGTTTGTCGGAGCCGGTCTTTTATGGGCGTTCAATCGCTTCCATTTCCGTTGCCGCCCACGAGGTTGGCCATGCCGTTCAACACCAGCAAGGCTACGCGGCGCTCGTCCTTCGCCACCGGATGTTTCCGATTGTGAACTTCGCTTCGGGCGTTGCGCCGTTGTTGTTGCTCGTTGGATTTGTGCTCCATCAATTTTCGCTGATTGGACTCGGCATTTTGTTTTTCTCGCTGGCGGTGGCCTTCCAAATCATTACCTTGCCGGTGGAGTTTAACGCGAGCGCACGGGCGAAGCGGTTTATGCTGGCTGAAGGGTTGATCGCCCCAAATGAAGCGCGAGGCGTAAACAAAGTGCTTGGCGCGGCGGCGCTGACATACGTCGCGGCAACGTTGATCGCCGTGTTTGAACTGCTGAAATATGTGCTCATTTTCACCCAAGGGAACAATAATGAGGAATCGTAACATATTGGGCCGCCTAAGGCGGCCCAGCGGCATCATCGTCTATCAGCTGCAATGGAAACCTTTGTGTGCAGGAGGTGTAATCTGGGCGCTTCATCCGCGCTCGGAGACGAATTGGATATAGCCAGTTTGCTGTTGGTGGCGTTTCTCATCGCTTGCACCGCCTTTTTTGTCGCTTCTGAATTTGCGATCGTCAAGGTGCGCAGCTCGCGCATCGATCAGCTTGTCAATGAAGGGAACCGACGGGCGGTCGCGGCGAAAAAAGTGATTTCGAATTTGGACGGCTATTTATCGGCGAACCAGCTCGGCATTACGCTCACCTCGCTTGGCCTTGGCTGGCTCGGGGAGCCGACGGTGGCGCGGATGTTGCTGCCGCTGTTTGAACGCCTCCATTTATCGGAATCCGTCTCCCACTTTTTAGCGTTTATCATTTCGTTTTCGCTCATCACCTTTTTGCATGTTGTCGTCGGTGAATTAGCGCCGAAGACGCTTGCCATTCATAAGGCGGAAGCGATTACGCTGTTTACGGCCCAGCCGCTCATCTGGTTTTACAAAATCATGTATCCGTTCATTTGGACGCTCAACAACTCTGCGCGGCTCGTGACGCGCCTGTTTGGCCTCAGGCCAGTGGCGGAGCATGAAATCGCCCACTCTGAGGAGGAGTTGCGCCTCATTTTATCAGAAAGCTACAAAAGCGGGGAGATCAATCAGTCAGAGTACCGCTATGTCAATAACATTTTTCGTTTTGACGACCGCATAGCGAAAGAAATTATGGTGCCGCGCAAAGAAATTGTCGCGCTCGATATTAACAAAAGCGTCAAGGAAAACTTGGACATCATTCGCGAAGAAAAGTATACGCGCTATCCGGTCATTGACGGCGATAAAGACCATGTGCTTGGACTCATCAACGTGAAAGAGGTGTTTACGGACTTTATTGCCAATCCGTCCAACGAAAAGCAGATGAAAGACTATATCCGCCCGATCATTCAAGTGATTGAATCGATCGCCATTCACGATTTGTTGGTCAAAATGCAAAAAGAACGCATCCATATGGCGATTTTAGTCGACGAGTACGGCGGCACATCCGGATTGGTAACAGTTGAGGATATTTTGGAAGAAATTGTCGGTGAAATCCAGGATGAGTTCGATATCGATGAAACGCCGCTTATCCAAAACATTGGCGATCGGTTCATTTTGGATGGCAAGGTGCTCATTAGCGAAGTGAACGATTTGTTAGGGCTTGAAATCGATGATGACGATGTCGATACAATCGGCGGTTGGGTGTTGACGAAGCATTATGACATCAAAACAGGCGATACTGTGGAAATCGACAACTATCTCTTTACGGTCAAAGAGATGGATGGTCATCACGTCAAGACGCTCGAGGTGGTGAAAAAAGAACCGGATCGAGAGGAAGAAAGCGAAACGGCGGACGTTGAAGAAGAGCAGCTGCGTTTGTAAGGCAGACGGGGAAACGTCTGCCTTTTTTGCGTCTGCCTTGGGGGCGCCTGCTTTGGCGTGCCGCGAAACGTTAGCAGTGTTCTTGGCTGTAAACGGATGGAAGGGGAACGGGAAAGTCGTCCGTCGGTGCGAGGCAGACGACTTCCTCATTTGTAAACGGATGGCGGAACGTTAGCTTAGCGGCATGAAGCGCATGGCGATGAAACACTGGTTTGCCGCCATAAAGCACATCGCCGACGAGCGGATGGCCGAGATGGGCCAAATGGACGCGGATTTGGTGCGTCCGTCCAGTCTCGAGAGAAAGCTCGACAAGCGATGTTGACGGGAATGTTTTGATGACGCGATAGTGTGTCACCGCTTTTGTCCCCGTCTTCGAGACGCGCCGGCGCGTTGGATGGTGGCGGTCGCGGCCGATTGGCGCGGAAATGGTTCCTGATTCCGGGGACAAACGACCGTGAACAAGGGCGACGTACGTCCGCTTGATGGCACGGTGGGCGAGCATCCGATCGAGCGTCGCACCGGCAAGCGGGTGTTTGGCAAATAAAATCGCTCCCGACGTGTCGCGGTCGAGCCGATGAATGTGGCGCACTTTTGTTAAAATTGCCTGCGACTGCAAATAAAACGCGACCGCATTGGCGAGCGTGCCGGTTTGCCCCGGTTCGGACGGATGAATGTCGATACCGGCTTCTTTGTTTACGACGAGCAGATGGTCGTCCTCCCATAAAATCGAAAGCTCCCGATATTCTGGAACGATGAACGACGGCTCCGGCTCATATGCGTAAAGCTGAAGCCGGTCGCGTTCGTTGAGCACCGTCTTCCAGGGAACAGCCTGGCCGTTCAGTTTGACGCCGTGTTCCATCCGCCAACGGTGGGCGAGCTTTTTCGAGGCGGCCCATACGTCTTTCAGGAGCTGTTCAATCGTCAAACCGCTCCACCAGCTAGGGATGATGCATTCCAGCCAATCGCCTTTTCTTGTCCACAAAGGTTGTCACCCTCCCAGTTCCCTGTAGTCGTGGAAACACTTTCTACCCCTATCCTTGCGCGAGATATGGTACACTCATAGTATCGTCTTAGTGATGGAGAACGCAAGCATTGCGGCGAGAAAAGGTGGTATGGACGTTGAAAATGATGTATGCAGCGACTCCGGAACAAGAGCATTACATGCAGTATTTGCTCAACTACTTTTATACCGATGTGTTCCCGTATTACTTCGATGATGAACAAATCCGTCAATTTGAGGAATGGGGCATTCTTTCGCTGGACCACGAACATGTGGCATATAATGGAACAATGAAGGAGGCTTTCCAAATCATTTCGGCGCTGCAGTCGCTCATTACCGTCATTGAATATATCGGGGAACATGGAGAGTGCGACCAATATGAATGGCTGTTTGCCCGCAACCAAAACATTTTGGCTCGTCATGGCATCACCTTTCCATTTCGGGCCAAGCAGTTTATCCATAAGCGGGCGATGCCGTGCAGCATGTATGTTCCCGCTGTGAATCAGTGGGTGATGTAGGGCAAGGGGCTGCGTCTTGTAAAAGGTGCAGCTCCTTATTTTTTTGGCATTGGCAGTGAGGCAAACCATCGGCGAAACGTTTCCTCATCATGGTATCCTTCGATGCGTTTTGCCTCTTTGCCGTTTTCATAATGGACAATGGTCGGGGTTGCTTCAATATGGTATATGTCCCAACCGTCTTCAAATTCGAGCAAGTTGAACAATTTTAAGTCGATGCCCAGCTGTTTCAAAAATAAAGGCTTCCGAGGGTGGCGATGAGCGCAGTCGCCCATGCCGCCAAAAGCAAGTGTTCCGCGCGTTTTTCTTGTTCCATCCTTCTCCCCTTCTTCCGTTGCAGACACCGTTGCCCGATCTTACACTGTTCAGCTCCATTATAAGGGATGGAAAACGGCACGTCCATTCATAACCGGCAAAGGGCAGGAAAGAAAACAACATTTTCTATCTATATCGCTCGACAAACGAGCCATACTAATCGGTGAAAGGAGAGGATCACATTGACGAACAACAGCGGAAACAAAGTGCAGGACATTATGACGAAAAACGTCGCAACGATTTCGCCGAACCAAACGGTGCAAGAAGCAGCGCAAATCATGAGCCAAAAAAATATTGGGGCGCTTCCTGTTGTGGAAAACGGGCAAGTCAAAGGGATGATTACGGACCGCGATATTACGTTGCGTGTTTCGTCCCAAGGAAAAGACCCGTCGACCGTCAAAGTAGCGGAGGTCATGACGAACCAAGTCGTCACCGGTACGCCGAATATGAGCGTACAGGAAGCCGCGAATGTCATGGCCCAACATCAAGTTCGCCGTTTGCCGATCGTGGAAAACAACCAGCTACAAGGCATTGTTGCGCTAGGCGATATTGCGACGAACAGCGCATCAAACGAAGCGGCTGAACAGGCGTTGACGAACATTTCGGAACCGTCGCAGCCGCAAGGGTAATGGGGAAAAGGATGCCCACATTTTTTCCAGGGCATCCTTTTTCTTTTGGCAGGTATATTGTATGATAGCAGCGAATACATAAAAAGGGGAAATCAAGATAGGGGGGCAACCGATGGACTGGAGACAAAAATACGAACAATGGCTTCATGCTCCGCAGCTCGATCCGGAGTTGAAGCAGCTGCTGAACCAACACAGCGATGATGAACGGTGGCTCGAAGATTGCTTTTACAAAAATCTCGAGTTTGGCACCGGTGGGATGCGCGGCGAGATTGGACCGGGAACGAACCGGATGAACATTTACACGGTTCGAAAAGCGTCGGAAGGATTGGCGCGATACATACAATCGTTTGGCGATGAGGCGAAGCAACGCGGGGTCGTCATTGCCTATGACTCCCGGCATAAGTCGCCGGAATTTGCGATGGAGGCGGCGAAAACGTTGGCTACGAACGGCATTCAAACATACGTGTTTGATGAATTGCGTCCAACGCCGGAACTGTCGTTTGCTGTTCGCTATTTGCGGGCGTTTGCCGGCATTGTCATCACCGCTAGCCATAATCCGCCCGAATATAACGGCTATAAAGTATATGGAGAGGACGGGGGCCAGCTGCCGCCTGCTGTCGCCGACCAAGTGATCCGCTATGTCAATGAAGTCGAAAATGAGCTCGCCATTCATGTGGAAGATGAGAAAACGTTAAGAGAAAAAGGCCTTATTCGCATCATCGGAAGCGAAGTCGATGATGCTTATATCCATGCGGTCAAAACGATTTCCATCCATCCAGAGCTCGCTCGGGAAACGGCGATCAATATCGTGTTTACGCCGCTTCACGGCACGTCAAACAAACCGGTGCGCCGCGCGCTCGCTGAGCTCGGCTACCAAAACGTCTTTGTCGTCAAAGAGCAGGAGTTGCCGGATCCGAATTTCTCGACGGTCGCCTCGCCCAATCCGGAAGAACACGCGGCCTTCGCCATGGCGATGGAGTTGGGCAAGCAAGTAAACGCCGATCTGTTGATCGCCACCGACCCGGATGCCGACCGGCTGGGCGTGGCGGTTAAAAATGACAAGGGAAACTATGTCGTGCTGACCGGCAATCAAACCGGCGGCTTGTTGCTCCACTATTTGCTGTCGCAACGAAAAGCTCAAGGCACTCTGCCGGAAAATGGTGTTGTCTTAAAAACGATCGTGACGTCTGAATTTGGTCGGGCGATCGCCCAATCGTTTGGTCTTGAGACGGTCGATACGTTGACCGGTTTCAAATTCATCGGCGAAAAAATGAAGGAATACGAACAAACAGGGCAATATGCGTTCCAGTTCGGATATGAGGAAAGCTATGGGTATCTGATCGGCGGTTTTGTCCGCGACAAAGATGCCGTGCAGGCGGCTGTCCTCGCGGCGGAAGTGTGCGCGTTTTATAAAAAGCAAGGGCTATCGTTGTATGAGGCGCTCTTGCAATTGTTTGACCAGTACGGCTATTATCGCGAGGGGCAACGATCGCTCACGCTGAAAGGCAAAGAAGGAGCAGAGGCGATTGCCGCGATTTTAGCGTCGTTCCGCCAACAGCCGCCGGTGGAGGCCGCGGGGAAAAAGGTGACGGTGATTGAGGATTACAAAACGAAAGAGCGGACGAACACGTTGACCGGCGAAAAAACGGCCATTGATTTGCCGACATCCAATGTGCTCAAGTATATCTTGGAGGATGGCTCGTGGTTTTGTCTGCGTCCATCAGGGACGGAGCCGAAAATGAAGGCGTACTTCGGCGTGAAGGGGATTTCGCTGCAAGACAGCGAGGAAAAATTGGCGCGTCTTTCCGACGCGGTCATGCAACGGGTGCACGATGTGCTGCGAGCCGTTTCGCCTTCGTACATTCAATGAGAGAACAGCGGGGAGTGGGTTGAACCCATTCCCCGTTGTTTTTACGAATAGAAATACGCGTACTGCTCGACTCCCGTTTTTTGTTCGCTTACCTCAAGCGCATGGTCGATGTAGCGAAGCAAAGCCGTGAGCCGCTCTTGAATGACGGAGTAGTCATGTTCGAAATTATAGGCGTGGAGAAACTTCTCAATTTTTTTTGACAATATGTCATCAGGCGTGCGCACCATCAAAATCAGCAAATTGTCCCATTCGGAGCGATGCGTATAGTAAAGCGCCTTATCATAGTCGACGGTGTTCAAGCGGCATGCCTCCTTTGTCAAGAAGGAGTCATTGTTAGTGTATGACGGGAAGGCGTTTTGTTGCCCTGTAAATGTTGCGACAGAAGGCAAAATATAAATTATAACCGAAATGAAAACGAAAAAGGAAAAATAAATGTTGCAATTTTGTGACAAGGATAGTATCCTCAAAGTAAGGGGATGATGAGAATGAACAAACGGCACGAAGGGCACGAAATTACAAACATGTGCAAATGGATGGCCTCGGTCGGGCTGGTCGTCGGAACAGCGCTCTTTTTGCTCAGTTTTATCGCAAGCGCTTACAACAAAGACTATTTCTTGACGATCATCAGTCTCGGCATTATCGGGGCCTCGATGTTTATGTTCGGATTCGGTTTGTTTATGGGGCTGTTGACAGAAACGTACCATCGCGGCCCGCGCGAGAACGTATAGCGTGCATCGAGAAATGGAAAACACCGGGATTACCCCGGTGTTTTCCGCTTTTGTTGCATGTACCAATAAAGGATGGCGAAACCAAGAGCGACCAAAAAGACTGGAAATAAGAATGGACGGTAGGCATGGATGTACTGCTTGACGGCCATCCAGCGGCTTTCAAAATAGGCGCCGATCGTCAAAAAGACAGCGACCCACACCATCGCCCCGCTGTAGGCAAACAAGGCAAACTTTCTCCAACGGTAGGCGTTCATGCCGGCCCAAAAGGCGGCGAGATGCCGAACGCCGGGGATGAAATAACAAATGAACAATACCGCTGGGCCGAGCTTCGAAAAAAGCGCTTTCGTTTGCTCGAGCCGTTTTTCTGTAAGATGGAGCTTGGGACCGAATTTATGCAAAAACGGCAGCCCGAGCGTAATCCCTAGCATATAGCTGAGCGAGATGCCAATGATGGCTCCAAGCCAGCAGGAAAGAAAAGCGAGCGGATACGAAAACGCCCCCGTTGAAACGCGGTAACCGGCATATGTCAACAGCAGCTCGTCGGGGATCGGCAGCCCAACAATGCCGAGCATCAGCGCAACCATAATGCCGATGTAGCCGAAGTGTTCGATAAGATAATGCAAATAGTGCTGCAAATGACCACCACGCTTTGCCGCGATTTCTTGTATATGACCATTATAAGCCAACGGTCCACAAATGAAAATGGGGCGCTGCGCGTTCATGCCAAACGATGGAACGTATCAAAACGCCGTTTCCCTCATACATTGTGATAAGAGGAAAAAGGGGGGAGATGGATGCGGCAGGACGAGCTGAAAGAGCTGGAACGAGCGATTGCGGAGATTACAGAAATCGCAGAAGGATTTGGGTTGGACTTTTACCCGATGCGCTATGAGATTTGCCCGGCTGACATTATTTATACATTTGGCGCTTATGGGATGCCGACGCGATTTTCCCACTGGAGCTTTGGGAAACAGTTTTACAAAATGAAGCTTCACTATGATTTAGGGTTAAGCAAAATTTACGAGCTCATCATCAATTCGGACCCTTGCTACGCGTTTTTGCTCGATACGAATACGCTCATCCAAAATAAGCTGATCGTCGCCCATGTGTTGGCCCACAGCGACTTTTTCAAAAACAACGTCCGCTTCAGCAACACGAAGCGGGAGATGGTGGAAAGCATGGCGGCGACAGCAGAGCGGATCAAACATTATGAGCACCAATACGGAAAATGGGAAGTGGAAAAATTTTTGGATGCCGTCTTGGCCATTCAGGAGCATATCGATCCGTCGCTGTTGCGGCCAAAGTTGTCATGGACGTGGGAGGATACAGAGGTGTATGAGGAAGAAGCCCCGCCTAAGACATCCACGCCATATGACGATTTATGGACGCTCGATGAGCGAAACAAACCGAAAGAGCCGCCGCGGAAAAAGCGCCGCAAGTTTCCGCCGCAGCCGGAAAAAGACGTTTTGCTGTTTATCGAAGAATACAGCCGTGAACTCGAGGACTGGCAGCGCGACATTTTGACGATGATGCGCGAGGAAATGCTCTATTTTTGGCCGCAGCTGGAGACGAAAATCATGAACGAAGGCTGGGCGACGTATTGGCATCAGCGCATTTTGCGCGAGATGGATTTGACGAGCGATGAGGCGATTGAATTTGCGAAACTGAACGCCAACGTCGTGCAACCGTCGCGCACTGGCATCAATCCGTATTATTTAGGACTGAAAATTTTTGAAGACATTGAAGAGCGGTGGAACAACCCGACTGAGGAGATGAAAAAATACGGCGTCAAGCCGGGGGCGGGGAGGGCGAAAATTTTTGAAGTGCGCGAACTCGAATCCGACATTTCGTTTTTGCGCAACTATTTAACGAAAGAGCTCGTTATGCGCGAAGATATGTATTTGTTCCAAAAACAGGGGAAAGAATATAAAATCGTCGACAAAAACTGGGATCATATCCGCGACCAACTCGTCAGCATGCGGGTGAACGGCGGATTCCCGTATATCACGGTCAATGACGGCGATTATATGCGCAACGGAGAGTTGTATTTGAAGCATTGGTATGAAGGAATCGAACTCGATCTGAAGTATTTAGAAAAAGTGCTCCCATACATTTATCAGTTGTGGGGCCGTCCGGTCCATATGGAGACGGTCGTCGAGGAAAAGCCGATGTTGTTTACGTATGACGGGAAAACGGTGCATCGGAAATATTTATAACATGAGGGCAGGGATCTCCTGCTTTTTTTGTTTGTCACGATGAATATGTGAAAAATGACACAAATTATTCGAAATCATGCCGGATAGCGTCCCCGATTTTATGAAATAATATGAAGTGGATAATTTGTGATGGTTGTCACAAATTCTTCACCACTGTTTGTTCGCTCGGGGGGATGGATATGTGGAAGCGGCATGAAAAAACGCTTGTGTTCGTTAGCTTTGCTGTTGCGGCTGTTGTCTTGCTTTCCTTGATTGGTCGCTTGTTTTCATAAGGGGGGATGAATCGTGAACGGTTACGATCCGGTGCTGCTTAGCCGTATTTTGACGGGATTGACGCTGACGGTCCACATCATTTATGCCACGATCGGCGTCGGGATTCCACTGATGATCGCCATTGCCCAGTGGGTTGGGATTCGCAAAAATGATATGCATTACATCTTACTCGCTCGCCGCTGGACGCGCGGTTTTGTCATCACCGTAGCGGTCGGCGTGGTGACAGGAACAGCGATCGGCTTGCAGCTGTCGCTTTTATGGCCGAACTTTATGCAGCTGGCTGGCCAAGTGATCAGCTTGCCGCTGTTCATGGAGACGTTCGCCTTCTTTTTTGAAGCCATTTTCCTCGGCATTTATTTGTATACATGGGATCGGTTCGAAAATCAGAAAAAACATTTGCTTTTGCTTATCCCGGTGGCAATTGGGTCTTCAGCATCAGCCATGTTTATTACGATGGTGAACGCGTTTATGAATACGCCGCAAGGGTTTGAATTTAAAAACGGCGAGCTTGTCAACATCGATCCAATCGCGGCTATGTTCAACCCAGCGATGCCGACGAAAGTCGCCCATGTGCTAGCGACTTCGTATATGACGTCAGCATTCGTGCTTGCTTCGATCGCCGCTTGGCATTTATGGAAAGGCAATCGTCACATTTATCATCGCAAGGCACTTCATTTAATGATGAAAACAGCTTTTATTTTTTCGGTAGCCAGTGCATTGATTGGCGACTTATCGGGCAAATTTTTAGCCGAATACCAGCCAGAAAAGCTGGCGGCCGCTGAATGGCATTTTGAAACGAGCTCCCACGCGCCCCTCGTGTTGTTTGGCATGCTGACAGAGGATGGCGAGGTGAAGTATGCCATTAAAATCCCATATGCGTTAAGCATTTTGGCGCACAACCACCCGGGGGCGGTTGTGACCGGGCTGAACGAATTTCCGGAAGATGAACGCCCACCACTGTACATTCATTACTTATTCGATGTGATGGTCACGATCGGGGTGTTTTTAATGGTTGTCGCAGCCGCGTATTGGCTCGGATCGATTTTCCGCTGGAAGTGGACGGCGAAAAAGTGGTTTTTTGGACTGTTGGTGGCGGGAGGGCCGCTGGCGATGGCTGCGATTGAGGCGGGATGGTACTTAGCGGAAGTCGGGCGGCAGCCGTGGATTTTGCGTGGCTATATGAAAACGGCGGAAGGAGCGACATCGTCGGCGCATGTGGATACGATGCTTGTGTTGTTTTGCCTTTTGTATATGGTGTTAGTAATTGCGAGCGCAATAGTGCTCATCCGTATGTTCCGCCGCAACCCGGTTGAACGGGAGCTGGCAGAGCGGGCCAATAATGGGGAGGTGGCGCCATGACGCTCGAAGTCATTGGCATTTCGGTGTTATGGCTGTTTTTGTTCGGGTACATTATCGTTGCCTCGATTGATTTCGGGGCTGGGTTTTTCAGCGCCTATAGCCATTGGGCAAACAAACAGCATATTTTGCACCGCATCATTCAGCGCTATCTGTCGCCGGTATGGGAAGTGACAAACGTCTTTCTCGTCTTTTTCTTTGTCGGGATCGTCGGATTCTTTCCGAAGACGGCGTATTATTATGGCTCAGTGCTGCTTGTTCCGGCCAGCATTTCGATTGTTTTGCTCGCCATTCGCGGCTCGTACTATGCGTTTCACACCTACGGGGGAACGGAGCGGAACTGGTATTTGCTCGTTTACGGGCTGACAGGCTTGTTGATTCCCGCCTCGCTGTCGATCGTCTTGACGATTTCGGAAGGCGGATTTGTCGAGAGGCGCGGAGAGGCCGTTGCGCTGGATTACGGGAAACTGTTTGCAAGCCCTTTGTCATGGAGCATCGTGTTGTTAAGCGTCACAAGCGTCTTGTACATTTCCGCCGTGTTTTTGACGTATTATGCGAATGAGGCCGGGGATGAGCGGGCGCGGGAGCTGTTGCGCCGCTACGCTCTTCTTTGGAGCGGGCCGACGATGTTGTCAGCGCTGCTCATTATTTACCAGCTCCGCTACCATAATCCCGAGCATTACGCCAACCTATGGAATGTGGCGTGGATGCTGGTCATTTCCTTTTTGTTTTTTGTCATTACCGTTTGGCTGCTTTGGCGGCAGCGGCGGTTCGGCTGGGCGTTTATTGCGCTGTTGTTTCAATACGCGTTCGCGTTTTATGCGTACGGCATTTCGCATTACCCGTATTTGCTTTACCCGCATTTAACGATTTATGACGGGTTCACCAATGAAACGATGGCGATGGCGTTAATTGTTGCGTTTATCGCCGGGTTCTTGCTTCTCATCCCGTCTTTGTATTTGTTGATGCGCCTCTTTTTGTTTAACAAGGCGTATGTCAAAGGAAAATGGGAAGGAGGAAAAGGATGATGCAAACGTTTTTGATTATGTATGCGCCGCTGCTGATTGTTGCACTTTCCGTCGTTGCCGCCTTTTGGGCCGGATTGAAAGATGCGCGGGTCAATGACTGAACGAGGTGGAGACAAGGATGCATAGTTTGCGGCGAATCGCCCACACTAGCGGATGACAACGAATAGAGAAAGGATGGGCGATCATGAAAGAAATATTGGAGCGTGTGAAAGAGCAGCTGGAACAATCGTTTGACGAACCGCGCTCGACGAGTCTTGATGGGGCGATTCATGAGCTTGAACAATTGAAGGCGAGTTCCGGAGAGAAGAGGCAAATGATTGAAGACGTCATTCGCGCTGTCACCCATGCGCGCAATGCACGGGTCGAACTTGCCGCCGCCGGTGACGAATCGGCGACAAACGCTTTCGCTGAGGCCTATCGGGCGCTCGATCAAGCGATTGAATCGTACAGCGATGTTGATAACGATCCGGTATAAGGCAGGTGGGGATGCCCCATCTGCTTTCTTCTATGACGGTAATGCGGCAGGTCAAATCAGTAGCCGATCGGCAACAAACATGGTACAATAACAGCGGATAAAGGAAGAAAAAGGTTTTCTAGGGTTCCGCAGCTGCCTGGCGGCTGGACTGCGACCGAGAGAAAACGCGCGTCATTCTCGCGTACACGGAGGGATAAAAGCCCGGGAGGAGTATCATTTTTGATATTTCTCACGGCTTTTTTATTTTTCGAAAGGAGGAATGAAACATGGCGTGGGTATACTTAGTTGTCGCCGGGATATTCGAAATCGTCTGGGCCATTTCCCTGAAATATACGGCTGGGTTCACCCGTCTGTGGCCGTCTGTCGTCACTGTTGCGGGGATGGCGGCCAGTTTTTACTTTTTATCGATGGCAACGAAAACATTGCCAATCGGCACCGCCTATGCGGTTTGGACGGGAATCGGGGCGCTCGGGGCGGTCATCATCGGCATGCTGTTTTTAAATGAGCCGATAAACGCGCCGCGGATTGTCTTTTTATTGTTCATTCTTGTCGGGATCATCGGTTTAAAGTTCACAGCCGGGCAATGAAAAGGCGGAGGGAATTGTTGCGCTGTTTGGAAAGGGAGTGGAGGCGGTTTTTTGCAACAGATGAAAAAATGGTATTGACAGGATGCACAAACATTGAATATCATGAAATTGCAAAGTGAATATGCATTTGTTAAAGGGGAGTAGCTTTAACAGCAAAGTCGTCAGTTCAGGGCGTGCGCCCTCGGCTTTGTTGGCAACGGCAACGTTGTTAGCGAGACCTTTACCTGCGGCGGTAAAGGTCTTTGTTTGTGAAAAGACCTTTACCAAGAATGGTAAAGGTCTTTTTTCATTGCTCGAAACGAAAGGGGGAAGATAATCGTAAAAGAAAATGGACGAGGCTTTGGAAGAAAATCGTCAGAAGGATGGAGGGGAATGGTATGCGCAAGTGGTGGAGGCGACTTCGCCTGGTCGTTCACGTCCGACGTTTTCTTCCGTTTTTGGTTGAATTTTTTGCTTCGCGCGAGGTGCCGATGCGAAAAAAAGCGTTCTCTGTCGGGCTGTTTCTGCTATATATGGTGCTGCCGCTTGACCTCATTCCAGATTGGCTCGCGTTGTTTGGTTTGATCGATGATTTCGCCGTTCTTATGTTTATTTTGCAACAAGTCATCAAGATGGCGCCGATTTCGCTAAAGGAAAAATATAACTTGTGAAGGGGGATTGTTCCATGGATGTATTGTCAGCGGAGTTTTGGACGGCGTTGCTGTCGATCGTTATTATCGATCTTTTGCTGGCAGGGGATAACGCCATTGTGATTGGATTGGCGGCCCGCAACTTGCCCAAATACCAGCAAAAAAAGGCCGTTGTCTGGGGGACGGTAGGCGCTGTCGTCATCCGGGCGTTGGCGACGATCTTCGTCGTCTGGCTGCTGAAAATCCCAGGGCTTTTGCTTGTCGGCGGCGTGCTGCTTGTCTGGATCGCCTATAAGCTGCTTGTTGAGGGGAAGGGCCACGACGATGTTGAAGCCGGGGGAAATTTATGGGAGGCAATTCGCACGATCATTATTGCCGATGCGTTGATGGGGCTTGACAACGTATTGGCGGTCGCCGGCGCCGCGCACGGAAACTTTCTCCTCGTCATTCTTGGGTTGCTCATTTCCGTTCCGATCATGGTGTGGGGCAGCACGTTTATTTTAAAATGGATCGAGCGCTTCCCAATCATTATTACGATCGGCGCCGGTGTCCTCGCTTGGACGGCGGCGAAAATGATCGTCGATGAGCCGTTTTTAAAGGCGTATTTTGCCAATCCTGCCGTGAAGTATGGATTTGAGTTGCTTGTTGTTGCCGCTGTCATTGTGGCGGGAACGATGAAAAAACGAAAAAGCGCCAAAGAGCCGCAACCGAAAGCCGCCAATGAATAATTGGCGGCTTTTGTGGCTGGGCAATCACCAAGCGGATGGCTATTTCCATTTCAGCAGCAGAAATTGCAGCAGCCATCCAATGGAGAGCCCAGGGATGACAGATAAGATCGGCAGCCAAATCGGTCCAAAAAACACGCCGCCGATCGTCACGTGCGACGAGTACATCAAGCCGACCGTCACAAAGTAGGCGGAGACGACAAACGGCAAAAACGAGTACGGCGTTTGCCCGCCGCCAGCGTCTTTAAACGCATCCCACATGGCAAAAAAGTATAAACATGGATAAAACATCAGCCATCCGATATCGACAATGCGGGCGGCCTCATCCGTACGTCCCAAAAAGCTGAGGCGGATGGCTTCATTGAAATGGGATTGGGTGTTAATCACAAATTCCAACGCAATAAACAAAATTCCTTTTATATACTTTTTGTTCAACAGTTGCCCGAATCCAGGCAAAGCAATGCTCCATAACAATGCTTCGATTGCTTTCACCTTCTCGCATCCTTTACTGAGATAATAATATTAGTTGATCGTTGCTTTGTCCGTTGCACCGTCAGATGGAGCTGGAGACAATCGATGGGTGCTTCATGGTCAGTTGCTGGTTAAGCCGATGGGTGCAATTACATTTTTTGCGCCAAAGACTTGTTTTATACTTTTTTGCAATAGGAAGGCAGGAAAACTTTCCTATAGAACCAAACGATATGTTAGCTGAAGATAAAAAATACTTTAAATTTTTTAGAATAATGAATATAATAGTTACGTAAAGGATTTTGACAAATAAATAAAGGGGGAAGCCGTGTGAAGGGACTAAAATCGATCTTGTTATGGGGGCTCATTTCCGTCCTCGGGGCTGCCGCGTTTGCCATTTTGGCTTTAAGCCGCGGTGAGTCGGTCAACGCCATGTGGCTGATCGTCGCCGCCGTCTGTACGTATGCGGTCGCCTATCGTTTTTACAGCCGGTTTATCGCCCGCAAAGTGTTTGGTCTTGATGATAACCGGAAAACGCCAGCGGAAGTGTTCAATGACGGGAAGGACTATGTTCCGACGAACAAATGGGTGCTATTTGGCCATCACTTTGCCGCTATTGCGGGTGCGGGACCGCTTGTCGGACCGATTTTGGCCGCGCAGATGGGCTATCTGCCTGGGACGCTTTGGATTGTGATCGGCGTTGTGCTCGGCGGAGCGGTGCAAGACTTTGTCATTTTGTTTGCGTCGATGCGCCGCAACGGGAAGTCGCTCGGCGAAATGATTAAGGAAGAAATGGGTCCGGTGACGGGCTTGATCGCAGCGCTTGGCATTTTGGGCATTATGATTATTTTATTGGCCGTATTGGCGCTCGTTGTCGTGAAAGCGCTTGTCGGAAGCCCGTGGGGGATGTTTACGATCGCCGCGACGATTCCGATTGCGATTTTGATGGGCATTTACATGCGCTTCATCCGTCCAGGTCGTGTTGCCGAGGCGTCGCTTGGGGGATTTGTGCTGTTGATTTTGTCGATTGTGTCCGGTCAGTACGTCGCAGAGCATCCGACGCTTTCGGCGATGTTTACGCTCAAAGGGGAAACGATCGCGATCTTAATGATCATTTACGGATTTGTCGCTTCGGCGCTGCCGGTATGGCTGCTGCTTGCGCCGCGTGACTATTTGAGCACATTCTTGAAAATCGGCACCATCGTCGGATTGGCGCTTGGCATTTTCGTTGTGATGCCGGATTTGCAAATGCCGGCAGTGACGAAATTTATCGACGGTACAGGACCGGTCTTCGCCGGCAATTTGTTCCCGTTCTTGTTCATCACGATTGCCTGCGGCGCAGTGTCCGGGTTCCACGCGCTCGTTTCATCCGGCACGACGCCGAAGATGATTGAGCTTGAAAGCCATGCGCGGCCGATCGGCTACGGTGCGATGTTGATGGAGTCGTTCGTGGCGGTTATGGCGATGGTGGCGGCTTGCGTCCTGACGCCAGGGGCGTATTTTGCCATCAACAGCCCGGCGGCAATGATCGGCACGGATGTCGTTCAGGCGGCCAAAGTCGTGTCGTCGTGGGGATTTACGATCACCCCTGACATGCTGACGGAGCTGGCGAAGGACGTCGGCGAGCAAACGGTGTTGTCGCGCACGGGCGGGGCGCCGACGTTGGCGATCGGGATGGCGCACATTTTATCGAGCGCCATCGGCGGCAAGGCGCTCATGGCGTTCTGGTATCACTTTGCCATCCTGTTCGAAGCGCTGTTCATCTTGACGACGATTGACGCTGGCACGCGCGTCGGCCGCTTTATGATCCAAGATATTATGGGGACGTTCTACAAGCCGCTTGGCAAAACGGATTCGCTTGCCTCGAACTTGATCGCCACGACCCTTTGTGTGTTGGCGTGGGGTTACTTCCTGTACCAAGGCGTCGTCGATCCGCTTGGGGGCATCAACACCCTATGGCCGCTGTTTGGTATCGCCAACCAAATGTTGGCAGGCATCGCCTTGTTGTTTGCGACGACCATTCTATTTAAAATGGGCAAAAAGGCTTATGTTTGGGTGACGCTCGTGCCGACGACATGGCTTTTGGTCGTCACGCTGACGGCGGGGTATCAAAAGCTGTTCCATGAAAACGTTAAAATTGGTTTCTTGTCGCATGCGAAAATGTTCCAAGACAGCTTGAGCCAAGGCAAAATTTTGGCGCCGGCCACGAATGAGGCGCAAATGCGGCAAATTATTATGAACGACTACATTGATGCGACATTGTGTGCGATTTTCATGCTCGTTGTGATTGCGATGTTGATCTCGGCGTTGAACATCTGGATCAAAGTGCTGCAAAACAAACATGTGCCGCTCAAAGAAGCGCCGTACGTGCCGCGCGATGGAGAAGGAGCGAAGCATTATGCCTAAATGGCTGCAAACTGTGTTGGCCTATCGCCGGCAGTTTCTTGACTTGCTTGTCGGCGTGCCGAGTTATGAAAAATATGTCGAGCATATGAAAACCCATCATCCGGGTGAGCCGATCAAGTCGAGGAAAGAGTTTTTCTGCGAGGCGCAAGAGGCGCGCTACAATGCTAAGGGCGGCAAAGTGTCGCGTTGCTGCTAGCGGCTGGAAAGGAAGGAGGGGGGTCCCCTTCTTCCTTTTTTCAACGTCTGCATCGAAACGCTGTCCATTCCAGCCTAGGCTTGGCTGTCAACTACCCCCACTTAGCTAACGCTTGAAGTGGGGGCTTGCAACTCCCCAGAAGTACAAGCGGACTTCGTCCTCCTTCCTTGACTTGGGGTTGCATCAGGGCAGGTTGACAACTACCCAACGACGCAGGTCATGCCTGCATCGTTACCGATTCTCTCGGTGTGTCTGTTGGCAGTACTTGGCTTCCACACACAACAGACGGATCTACGCTCGATGTTTTACGGTTACAACGTTTCCTGTAACCAACTCCATACATCGAGTAGCAGTTATTGGAGTGCCTTTATTAAACGGTTTTCTCCACGCCTTTATTATATCATACACAAAAGAAAAGGGGAACGCGCATTCCTCTCCCACTTACTCCCTTTGGTCGTTGAAGTGGGAGTCTCCTGCGCGAAATAGGATGAACATGTGGGAAAAGGGGGATACATAACATGCGCGTTCTTGTCGTGGGAGCGGGGGCGGTTGGCGGCTATTTCGGCGGACGCCTGCTCGAAAAAGGCGTCGATGTGACATTTCTCGTCCGTGAGCGGAGAAAGCGGGAGCTTGAGGAACGCGGGCTTGTCATCCGCAGCGTCCACGGCGATGCAGTGCTCGCGCCGAAACTGATCGCGGCCGGTGAACGGACGGAGCCGTTCGATCTTGTTGTGTTTTCAAACAAGGCGTATCATTTGGCGGGCGCCATCGCTGATGCTAAACCGTACGTCGGTGAGACAACGATGATTTTGCCACTCTTAAACGGCATGGCCCATATGGATGTGTTGCGGGAGTCATTTGGCGATGACAAGGTGTTGGGGGGGCTTTGTTTCATCGAAACGACGTTAAACGAAAAAGGGGAAATCGTTCAAACGGCTGTTGTTTTACGGGCGGCAATTGAAAACAACAGCCTAAAAATATTCATCAATCATTTTTTCGCTATATAGGTTGTAATAAAGAATTTGCGATCTCCATTCTTTACCTCCTGACAAGGTGACAGGAAGAGTAAACAATGCCATGTAAAACAAAATTGCAACGTATATAGTCTTGAAAAAGAGAGTTGTATATTTCCGTCATGTAGTGTACAGTGGATAGTGAAAACGTGTGCACAAAGGGGGAGGAAGCCTTGAAAAAAACATGGTGGAAAGAGGGCGTCGCCTATCAAATTTATCCGCGCAGCTTTATGGATGCCAACGGCGACGGCATCGGCGATCTTCGCGGCATCATCGAAAAGCTGGATTATTTGGTGGAGCTTGGAGTCGACATCGTTTGGATTTGTCCAATTTACCGGTCGCCGAACGCCGATAACGGATATGACATCAGCGATTATTATGCCATTATGGATGAGTTTGGAACGATGGATGACTTCGATGAATTGCTTGCCCAAGCCCATCGGCGCGGGTTGAAAGTCATTTTGGATTTGGTCATCAACCATACGAGTGATGAGCATCCGTGGTTTATCGAATCGCGGTCATCGCGCGACAATCCGAAGCGCGACTGGTACATTTGGCGCGACGGCAAAGACGGGCGCGAACCGAACAACTGGGAAAGCATTTTCGGCGGCTCGGCGTGGCAGTATGACGAGCGGACGGGTCAATATTATCTGCATATTTTTGATGTCAAACAGCCCGACTTGAACTGGGAAAACAGTGAGGTGCGCCAGGCGCTTTATGAGATGGTCAACTGGTGGCTGGATAAAGGTATCGACGGCTTTCGCATCGACGCGATCTCCCACATTAAGAAAAAGCCGGGTCTTCCCGATTTGCCAAACCCGAAGGGGCTGAAGTATGTACCGTCGTTTGCCGGGCATATGAACCAGCCTGGCATTATGGAATATTTAAGAGAGTTGAAAGAGCAAACGTTTGCGCGATATGACATTATGACGGTCGGCGAGGCGAACGGAGTAACGGTTGATGAGGCCGAACAATGGGTCGGGGAAGAAAACGGCGTGTTCAATATGATTTTTCAGTTTGAGCATCTAGGGCTATGGGAAAGGAGTGCGGATGGTTCCATCGATGTCCGCCGCCTAAAGCGGACGTTGACGAAATGGCAAAAAGGGCTTGAAAACCGCGGGTGGAATGCGTTGTTTTTGGAAAACCACGATTTGCCACGCTCCGTTTCGACGTGGGGCAATGACCGCGACTATTGGGCGGAAAGCGCCAAGGCGCTCGGCGCGCTCTACTTTTTCATGCAAGGGACGCCGTTCATTTATCAGGGGCAAGAGATCGGGATGACGAACGTGCGGTTCGATGACATCCGTGATTATCGTGATGTGTCCGCTCTTCGCCTGTATGAACTCGAACGGGCGAAGGGGCGGACCCATGAGGAAGTGATGAAGATCATTTGGCAAACCGGGCGCGACAACTCGCGCACCCCGATGCAATGGTCTGGTGCTCCAAACGCTGGATTCACGACAGGTACGCCATGGATCAAGGTGAACGAAAACTATCGTACGATCAATGTCGAGGCCGAGCGGCGCGACCCGAACTCGGTATGGTCGTTTTATCGACAAATGATTCAGCTTCGGAAAGCGAACGAGCTGTTTGTTTACGGAACGTACGATCTGCTTTTGGAAAACCACCCATCCATTTACGCGTACACAAGAACGCTCGGACGTGATCGCGCGCTTGTAGTCGTCAACTTGTCGGACCGCCCGTCACTTTACCGCTATGACGGCTTCCGCCTTCAGTCAAGCGATTTGGCGCTCTCGAACTACCCGGTCCGTCCGCATAAAAATGCGACGCGTTTTAAGCTGAAACCGTACGAGGCGCGCGTATACATCTGGAAAGAATAAGAAGGAATTTGCCTTTCTGTGTGGAATGAATACGGAAGGGAGATGATCAACATGGGGACGGTCGATCCGATTCGCTACCCGATCGGAACGTTTCAAGCGCCGCAGCAGTTTGAGGATGGGAAGGTGCAAGAGTGGATTGCTGCCATCCGCGGGCTGCCGAACGACTTAAGGGCCGCTGTTTCCGGCTTGAATGATGAGCAGCTCAACACGCCGTACCGCGACGGCGGCTGGACGGTGGCCCAAGTCGTCCACCATTTGGCCGATGCAAGCATGAACGCGTTTTTGCGCACGAAATGGGGAGTGACGGAAGACGACCCAACGGTGAAGCCGTTTGCGGAAAGCGAATGGGCGAAAACGGCCGATGCCCGCTCGCTGCCCATTGAACCGTCGCTTTTATTGCTTGACGGACTGCATGCACGGTGGACGACGCTGCTCGAGTCGATGACAGAAGCCGATTTTCATCGCCTCATCCAACCGGAAGGAGCGTTGCGGCCGATGCCGCTGTACGTATTGACCGCGCTGTATGCATGGCATGGCAGGCATCATACGGCGCAAATTGTGTCATTGCGGAAACGGAAAGGATGGTAAAAAGCCGCCGATTGGCGGCTTTTTTTTACTCGATCGGCCGCACCGCTTGGGGCGGCCGATATATAGGCTCGCTCCGGAGAAAAGCCGCCTTTGCGCGGCTTTTTTCAAAAAACGTGCTGGACAAACATTTTTGTTAAACGAAAGCATACAGTTATGCTATACTGACAAATATTAAGGGACACGAAATATATATCGTACAAGGGGGATCGGTATGAATGCGCAACAAAGGCAAATTGTTGCGGAACAGAAAGAAAAAATTTGGACGCGCAATTTTATTTTGATTTGCTTGGCCAACTTTTTCATTTTTCTTGGATTTCAAATGACGCTGCCGACACTGCCGCTGTTTGTCGAACACTTAGGCGGCAACGACCAGCTCATCGGCCTTGTCGTCGGGATTTTCACTTTTTCCGCACTTCTCGTCCGTCCGTTTGCCGGCCATGCGCTTGAGACGAAAGGGCGCCGGTTTGTGTTTTTATTGGGGCTTCTCATTTTTGTCATTTCGGTCGGTTCCTACAGCTTGATCTCAAGCATTTTCCTTCTCTTTTTGATGCGCGTCGTCCAAGGAATTGGCTGGGGGTTTTCGACAACCGCTTCCGGAACGGTGGCGACGGACATCATTCCGGCCAGCCGCCGCGGGGAGGGAATGGGTTATTACGGATTGTCAGGAAACATCGCCCTCGCTTTCGGTCCGTCGCTTGGGCTTGTGCTTGCCGCTATGATTCCGTTTAGCCATTTGTTTCTGATTTGCGCTCTGCTTGGCGTCGCTTCCGTATTGTTTGCGGCGGCCATCACCTATAAAAAAGTGGAGGGAAGGCCGCGCTATGAGACGAACAAGTGGGACCTTTACGAAAAAACGGCGCTCGTTCCGTCCGTGCTTCTCTTCTTTTTAACGGTGACGTTCGGCGGCATTGCTTCGTTTTTGCCGCTGTATACGGCGCAAAAAGGGATCGGCGGTTTGCAGCTGTATTTTTTGCTTTATGCGCTCGCCCTGATGGTGACGCGCACGTTCGCCGGCCAGCTGTATGACCGGAAAGGGCATCGGGCTGTCTTTCTCCCAGGTGCGGGGCTCATTTTGCTTGCGATGCTGCTGCTCGCCTGGCTGCCGGGGGAATGGGCGCTGCTTTTGGCGGCAGTATTGTATGGCTTCGGTTTTGGCATGGTGCAGCCAGGGCTGCAGGCGTGGTCGGTTGAGCGGGCCCCTGTTCATCGGAAAGGAATGGCGAATGCAACGTTTTTCTCCTTTTTTGATTTAGGCGTTGGCATCGGGGCGATGGTGTTTGGCCAAATCAGCCACTGGTTCGGCTATCCGAGCATTTATGTAGCCGCCGCCGGTTCGGTGCTTGTTTCCATGCTCGTTTACTTGAGCGTGCTGCGCAAAGAACAACCTCTTCATCCGCGGCAAGAAAGAAACGCTTAAGGTTTGTCCTTAAGCGTTTTTCTTTAGCGCCGCGAGTGCACTTCGTAGATGGCAAATTTTAAATAGTCGCCTTCATCGGCGGCAAGCAGTTTCGGGTGGTCATAGCCGGCGCCGTTCCAGTACACTTGGCGGAGCACTTTTTTGGCGTCAAACGCCGCATCGGCGATCATCTCTTGGAACATGTGCGGGCGAACATGGTACGAACAGCTCGACGTGACGAAAAAGCCGCCGTCTTTGACGAGTTTCAACCCGTTCAAATTGATGTCTTTATAGCCGCGCAGCGCTTTTGGCACCGCGTGGGCCGATTTGGCGAACGCCGGCGGGTCGATGATGACGACATCCCACTGTTTGCCGGCTCGCACTGCTTCGCGCAAGTAATCGAATGCGTTGGCGACGACAAATTCTACATTTGTGAATCCGTTTAAGGCCGCATTTCGTTTTGCCGTCTCAATTGCATGCTCGGAAATGTCGACGGCGGTGGCGTGCTTCGCTCCGTACAGGCAGGCGTTCAGCATAAATGAGCCGGTATGGGTGAAACAATCAAGCACCGTCGTCTCCGGGCCGATGAGCGGGCGGAGGGCGGCGCGGTTTTGCCGCTGGTCGAAGAAAAAGCCGGTTTTTTGCCCGTTTTCAATGTCGACAATGTATTTCACGCTGTTCTCCTCGATTTCCATCTCCGTCTCCGCTTCCCCGTACCAAAACCCTTTTTCCTGTTTGAGACCCTCAAGCTCCCGCACGGACACATCGTTGCGCAAATAAATGGCCCTTGGAGCGAACACGTCAAGCAAGCCGCGCAAAATCCACTCTTTGTGCACTTCCATCCCGAGCGCCAAAATTTGCACCACAAGCACGTCCTCATATTTATCGACGATGAGCCCCGGCAGAAAATCGGCCTCGCCGTAGACGGCGCGGCATGAACGGACGCCCGGGAGCATCCGTTCGCGATACGCCCAGGCGCGGCGGATGCGCTCAATGAAAAACCGCTCATCGAGCTCGTCATCCGGGTTTTGCGTCAACACCCGGACGATGATTTGCGAGGTTGGATTGATGTAGCCTTTCGCCAACCAGTACCCTTGATGGTTATAGACATCGACAAAATCTCCCGGTGTGATGTCACCCTCGATACGGTCGACTTCGCTCTGAAAAATCCATGGATGGCCTTGTTCGAGCCGTTTTTTTCGCTGCCGCTTCAAGATCACTTTCGCCATCAGTTCCAACTCCCATCCGGTAATCAATCGTTGCGCTTTTATCATAGCGAATTGCGGAGCGCGGCGCAATGACAGCCGGAAAAAAGGTTGACAACCGATGCGGCCGTGATATGATAAATGTAAAGAAAATTTCATCACGATCAGACATCCACTAGGGGGGCCTGTAAACAGGCTGAGATCAAAGTGTGACTTTGAGACCCTTAGCACCTGATCTGGGTAATGCCAGCGTAGGGAAGTGGAGGAGCTGCAGGCCGGCTTTGGCCGCATTGGAAAATCTGTATGCTCGCGCCGCTTTCTTTACGCGAATCGGTAAAGAAGGCGGCGCTTTTATTTTGGAAAAAGGGGGAATACGAATGTCGTTTGCAAGGCGCGTGCGCCAGGCGGCTGATCCGATCTGGCAGGCGAGTTTCCGTCACCCGTTTGTCAAAGAGCTTGGCGAAGGAACGTTGGATCGCGCAAAATTCCGCTATTATGTCATGCAAGATGCGTACTATTTGCGCCATTTTGCCCGTGTGCAGGCGATCGGGGCGGCGAAATCGCCGGATTTGGCGACGACGGCCCGGCTGGCGCACCATGCCCAAAGCACATGCGAAGCGGAATTGTCGCTTCATGAAACGTTTGCCGGACTGCTTGGCATCACCGAAGAGGAACGGGCTGCGTTCATGCCGGCGCCGACGGCTTACGCGTATACATCGCATATGTACCGGGCGGCGTATGAAGGGCATTTGGGCGATGTCATTGCCGCGATTTTGCCGTGCTATTGGCTGTATTACGAAATCGGTGAGCGGCTGAAAACGTGCCGGCCGAACGATCCGATTTATGAAAAGTGGATCAGTACATACAGCTCCGATTGGTTTCGCTCGCTTGTTGAGGAGCAGATCGACCGGCTTGACGCCATTGCCGCTGCCGTGACTGAGGAAGATCGGCGCCGGATGGAACAGCATTTTTTGATCAGCAGCGACTATGAGTATCAGTTTTGGGAGATGGCGTACCGACTGGAGCGGTGGCCATCGGCCGAGCTCGTGAAGAGCCGGTGAAACGGCGACAACACGAAAGGAGGAGTTTTCATGGGAACAACATCGAAAGGGTTGAAACTGGCCGATATTTTAACGACGATTGTCATTGCCGTTGTGTTCGGCGTCATTTACAAAGTGTGGGGGCCGTTGTATGAAGTGGTGAAAGTATTCGGGTTTCATGCCGATCAACTGATTTATGGCATGTGGTTTATCGCCTCCTCGCTTGCGTATTTGCTCATTCGCAAACCGGGGGTGGCGCTGCTTGCCGAGATCGCGGCTTCATCGGGCGAGTTGGTGATGGGGTCGCAGTGGGGGCTTGAGGTGTTCATTTACGGGATCGTACAAGGGCTGTTTGCCGAGCTTGTCTTTGCGGCGTTCCGCTATCAGCGGTTTGACGTGTTTGTCGTGTCGCTCAGCGCCGTCGGCGCGACGGTCGGTTCGCTGATCATGGACTTTTACAAAGGATATATCGAGGCGCTCGCCCCGTGGAACATGGCGCTCTTTTTGCTGGCGCGTTTTGTCGGCGCCGTTCTTATCTCCGGCGTGTTCGCCGTTTCGTTGGCCAAGGCGCTTGAGAAAACCGGGGTGACGCAAATGTGGCGGCCGGCTTCCAAAGAGGACTATGATGCGCTGAACCGGTAAGGGGAATGACCGATGAAGCAAGCCATTGTCATCGAACAGCTGCGCCTGAAGTTTCCCGGGCATAGCGACTTATTGTTCCGCGATTTGTCGCTGTCCGTTGCTGCCGGGGAGAAAGTGCTTCTCCTCGGCCCGTCTGGATGCGGCAAGTCGACGCTTTTGCAAGTGATGGCCGGCATCATTCCCCACTCGATCGACGTGCCGATGAAAGCCGGGCGCCTTGAGCGGCCGGAACGATGGGGATATGTGTTTCAAGATCCGGATACGCAGTTTTGCATGCCGTATGCCGATGAGGAAATCGCGTTTGCCCTCGAAAATCGAAGTGTGCCGCGCCGCGAGATGCCCGCCCGCATCCGCTTGCTGTTGGACCAAGTCGGGTTGGCGATCGAACCGCACACCGACATTCATACGCTTTCCGGCGGGATGAAGCAGCGGTTGGCGCTCGCTTCTGTTCTTGCGCTTGAGCCGGATGTTTTGTTTTTGGATGAGCCGACGGCTTTGCTCGATGAGGAAGGGACGAAAGCCGTATGGCAGGCGGTGCGGGATGTGAGCCGGGACAAAACGGTCGTCATCGTCGAGCATAAAATCAACCATGTTCTTGACTTCGTCGACCGGATTGTGTTGCTTGGCAGCGACGGGTGCATCATCGCCGATGGAGGAGCGAGGGAAGTATTTTCCCGATATAAGGACGTCATGACGGCGGAAGGCATTTGGCACCCGGACGTTTGGGAGGAATGCGGACCGATCGTGCGCCGGGAGGAAAGGCAGGAAGGCGAGGAGCTGATCCGCCTTCACCGTTTCCGCGGCTTTCGCGGCCGGGAGGTGAAAATCAGCGTACCGGAGGCGGTTGTGCGGGCGGGAGAATGGATCGCCGTCACCGGCCGAAACGGCGCGGGCAAAAGCACGCTTTTGCATGGGTTGATGCAACTGATTCGCACCGAAGGCGAATATACATTGTTCGGGGAGGATATCGAGCTCCGGCAGCCGCTTTACCGCCATATCGCGTTCGTGTTTCAAAATCCCGAATTTCAATTTGTCACCCATACTGTGCGCGATGAACTGGCGTATTCGCTGCGGCTTGAGGGGCGGTCTGAAGAGGAAATCAATGAGACGGTCACCCGCCTGCTCAGCGCGTTTGGCCTTGACGGAAAGGAAGAAGTGCATCCGTACCAGCTGTCAGTCGGGCAAAAACGGCGGTTGAGCGTGGCTGCTTCGATCGTCGCCGGCCAACGCCTCTTTTTGCTTGATGAGCCGACATTTGGACAGGATGCGAAAAACACGTTTGCGTTGTTGGCGATGTTGGAGTCATACCGCAGGCAAGGGGCGGCGATCATCATGGTCACCCACGACGAACAAATTGTCCGTCGTTTTGCGACGAGACGATGGGTGGTGGAAGACGGAGCGCTTGTTCGCGATGAGCGCCTCGCTGCTGTGGAGCCTGTATTGGCTGAAGGAGGAACATGGCGATGAACTGGGACATTCAGCGCCGTGAGACATGGCTTTATGAAGCGAACCCGAGTTTGAAGCTCATTGTGCTCGTCATGCTCTTTTTTGCGGTGTTGTTCATTCATAACCCGAACGTGCTCATCAATTTGTCGCTCGCCCTGTTCGTTTTGTTTTGCTTCGGCACCGGGTATCCAGCAAAGCTGCTTGTTTGGCTGTTTTTGCCGTTTTTCCTGATCTTTGTTTCCACTGCTTCATCGATGATGATGTTTGGCGAAGGGACGACAACGTGGTTTCGCTGGGGGCTCATCCACGTAACAGCGGAAAGCTTTTGGCGCGGCATGCATCTCGGATTTCGCGCCTTGGCGCTCGGGCTGTTAGGCTTGATTTTTTCCTTGACGACTCGGCCGGTGCAGCTGTTTTATTCGCTCATGCAGCAATTGAAGCTGAAACCGAAGTATGCGTACAGTTTTTTGGCGGCGGTCCGCCTGCTGCCGATCATGATTGAGGAGTTTCAAACGGTCCGGTATGCGCTGAGAGTGCGCGGCGTGCCAAACCGCGGCGGCCTTGGCAAAGTGAAGCGTTATGCCATCCCACTTTTGGCACAAAGCATCCGCCGCGCCCAGCGCATCGCCGTGGCGATGGAGGCGAAACAGTTTTCCAACAGCGGCCAGCGTACGTTTTATTATGAAATCAAGTTTGGCAAATGCGATATTTGGTTTGTCGTCTTGATCGTTGCGTTGTTGGTTGCCGCTTATTATGCGGGCGTCCATTACCCGTATATTTCAGTCCATGATGTACGGTAGGCAGAAAGAAAGGGATTGTGATGGGGGCTCTTCACTTCATTTCCACCGGGCGGCAAACAGCCGACGAATTCGCGGCCATTTGTGCGCGTATCCATCCGTATGCGGATGCCATTCACATTCGCGAGAAAGAAAAAACGGCGCGCGAAGTGGCCGAGTTTGTCACCGCGCTGCTTTACACCGGGGTGCCGCCGCAAAAAATCATCGTCAATGACCGTGTTGACGTCGCGGCCGTCTACGGTGTCGGCGGGGTGCAGATCGCGTATCACAGCTTGCCGGTGCATGCCGTCCGCCGTTCGTTTCCGGACTTGACAGTCGGCTGTTCCGTGCACAGCCTGACGGAGGCGAAGCAGGCGGAAGAGGACGGCGCTCACTTTTGCCTGTACGGCCATATGTTTCCGACTGCCAGCAAGCCTGGATTGCCGCCGCGCAGCATCGATTCGTTGCGGGAGATGGCCGCGTCCGTCTGCATCCCGGTTATTGCGATCGGCGGCATTCATGCCGGCAACGCCTGCCGGGTGATGGAGGCCGGTGCCGCGGGAGTGGCGGTGTTATCGGCTGTCTTTTTAGCGCCTGATCCGGTTGTGGAAGCAAGACGTTTGGCGCAAATCGTGAGAGGGGAGAGGAAAAATGGGGGCACATTATGATGTCGTCGTTGTCGGCGGCGGGGTGATCGGGGCGGCGACAGCTTTTGAGCTCGCCAAACGGCGGCACCGCGTGGCGATTTTCGAAAAAGGAACAATGGCCGGCGAAGCGTCAAGCGCGGCGGCCGGTATGCTGGGGGCGCAATCGGAGTTCGCCGCGCCGAGTCCGCTCATCCCGCTCGCCCTGCAAAGCCGGGCGCTCGTGCCGGCGCTCGCTGCGGAATTGCGGGAGAGAACCGGTATTGACATCGGACTTGTCGAAAAAGGGATGCTCAAAGTTGCGACGAATGCGGAAGAAGCGGAGGAGTTGCACCGCCATTATACATTTTGGAAGGAAATGGGTGAGATAGTTCACTGGCTGGCGGCAGAAGAAGCGCTTAAGCTGGAGCCGTGTCTTGCGGGCGAGGCGCTGGCCGGCGCCATGTACATTCCCGGAGACGGGCAAGTGAGCGCCCCGGATTTGGCTGCCGCTCTTGTTTCAGCCGCCGTCTCCGCCGGTGCGCATTTGTATGAGCATACGGAAGTGTTTGACATTCGTTCGGATGCCGGCGGGCATACCGTGGAAACAGCGAGCGGAACGTTCGCCGCTGCCGCTGTCGTGATCGCCTCGGGCGCCTGGGCGGCGCGTCTGGGGGCCGCGCTCGGGCTGCCGCTTTTTGTATTCCCGGTCAAGGGGGAATGCATCATGGTGCGTACGCCAACCCCGCTCGTGCAAATGACGGTGTTTGCGAAAAATGGCTGTTACATCGTGCCGAAGCGCGGCAACCGGCTGCTGATCGGTGCGACGTCCACGCCGGGGACGTACGACCGGCGCGTGTCAATAGCGGGGGTGATGAGCCTGCTTCGCCGTGCCGCCCGTCTGCTTCCAGATGTCGAACAGGCAGAATGGGTGAAGGCATGGAGCGGCATCCGACCGCAAACGAAAGACGGTTTGCCCTATATCGGCGAGCATCCAAAGCGGCGCGGGATATTTGTCGCTGCCGGCCATTACCGGAACGGCATTTTGCTTAGCCCGCTCACCGGCCGGCTGCTTGCCGACCTAGTAGAGCGGAAAGAGCCGGCGTTTGACTTGTCACCGTTTTCATTAACGCGTCACGCGGAAGAAAAGGTGGGGGTTGAATGAATTTAGTCATTAATGGCGAGAACGTTGTAGTGCCGGACGAAGTGAAAACGGTCAGCGATTTGCTCGCCCATTTTCGACTTGATCAAAAGCTGGCCATTGTCGAAGTCAATGTTCGCATTATTCAAAAGCATGAATACGCGGTGACGGCGTTGGCGGACGGCGACCGCGTCGAAATTGTTCATTTTGTAGGAGGCGGTTGAAATGCTGAAAATTGGTCCGTATGAATTCTCTTCGCGGTTGTTGCTCGGGACGGGCAAATATCCGAGCCTTGAGGTGCAAAAAGAAGCGGTGGAAGCATCCGGCGCAGAAATTTTGACCTTTGCCGTCCGGCGAATGAACATTTTTGCTCCGGAGCAGCCGAATTTTTTAGAGCAGCTTGATTTAAGCCGATATAAGCTTCTGCCCAATACCGCCGGGGCGAAAACAGCTGAGGAAGCGGTCCGCATCGCCCGACTGGCCAAAGCATCGGGGCTATGTGATATGATTAAGGTAGAAGTGATCGGCTGCGACAAAACGCTTCTTCCCGACCCGATTGAGACGTTAAAAGCAGCGGAAATGCTGCTGGAAGAAGGATTTATCGTCTTGCCGTACACGTCTGATGACGTCGTGCTCGCCAAGCGCTTGCAAGAGCTTGGCTGCCATGCCGTCATGCCGGGGGCATCGCCGATCGGGTCCGGGCAAGGCATCCTTAACCCGCTCAATTTGAGCTTTATCATCGAGCAAGCGACCGTGCCGGTGATCGTCGATGCCGGCATCGGCGGGCCGGCCGATGCGGCGCTGGCGATGGAGCTTGGCGCGGATGGGGTGCTGTTGAATACGGCCGTGTCCGGCGCAGCTGATCCCGTAAAAATGGCAAAAGCGATGAAGCTGGCGGTGGAAGCGGGACGGCTCGGTTATGAAGCCGGGCGCATCCCGAAAAAACGATACGCGTCAGCAAGCAGCCCAACGGAAGGAATGAGTGTTGTTTGAATGAACGGTATTCCCGGCAACAACTATTTGCGCCGATTGGCGAGGAAGGGCAAAAGAAAATACGGGAAAAGCACGTCGTCTTAATCGGCGCCGGAGCGCTCGGCACAGGAAACGCCGAAGCGCTCGTGCGCGCCGGCATTGGCAAACTGACGATCATTGACCGCGATTATGTTGAATGGAGCAACTTGCAGCGCCAACAGCTTTACAGCGAAGTGGATGCGAAAGAGCGGCTGCCGAAGGCGATCGCGGCCAAGCGGCGGCTCGAGCGAATCAACAGCGAGGTCAAGATCGACGCGATAGTCGGTGAGGCTGACGCCGAACAGTTGGAATCATTGGCTGTCGAACAGCGGCCCGACCTATTGATCGATGCGACGGACAACTTCGATGCGCGCATGATCATCAATGATGTTGCCTACAAATATGGCATTCCGTGGATTTACGGCGCCTGCGTCGGCAGCTATGGATTAAGTTACGCGTTTATTCCCGGACGTACCCCATGTTTATATTGCTTGCTTGAAACGGTGCCGCAAGGGGGATTGACATGCGACACGGCCGGCATTATCAGTCCGGCAGTGCAGATGGTCGTCAGTTACCAGGTGGCTGAGGCGTTGAAAGTTTTAGTCGAGGACTGGTCGGCGCTGCGCGGCAAGCTCGTTTCGTTTGATCTTTGGACGAATGAATACGCAGCGATTCGCATTGACGCGGTCAAAAGAGACGACTGTCCGACGTGCGGACATCGTCCATCTTATCCGTTTCTTTCTTATGAACATCAGACGAAGACCGCTGTGCTGTGCGGGCGCGACTCGGTGCAAATTCGCCCGTCTTCCCGGCGCCAGTACGATGTAAACGAATTGGCATCTCTTTTTCGCCGCCAAGGGCTCCGGGCCGAAGCGAATCCGTATCTCGTCTCCGTATCGCTCGGCGCCAAGCGGCTTGTCGTATTCGCCGACGGGCGCGCGCTTGTGCACGGCACAAAGGATGTGAACGAGGCGAAAACGATTTATTACCGTTATTTAGGATGAAAACGGGGACCTCTTTTTTTGAGTCCCTGTTTTTTTCAGTCACAAAACTGTCAAAAAGCCGTCTTGTTTTCCCTGCTTTTCCCGCTATCCATATAGTACGATGAAGGTAAGAAGGCAAAGGGAGGGAAGATGGATGGCTGAGTGGTCTGTCACGTTGAACATCGCCTCGTTGGTAGTGCTTGTCTACTTTGTTGGCTCCTGCTGGATCGAATCGTAAAACGCGCCGGCGCACCTCGGCGCGTTTTTTGAGGTGGATTTATGGTAGTATATGGAAAGTAATTCCTCCCGCTATAGTCAGCTGGCGAAAAATTTGTTATATTTAAGGTAAGGAACGGAAACGGCTGCCGATAGCCGCGCAGCCTCATTCCGCCCGATGCCGAAAGTTTTGCTTCAGCAGGCATGTTTTGGGAAAGGAATGGATATGAATAACATAGTCATGTTCCGATAGGAGTGTGAAGATTCGTTGGAAGAGTGGCCGTTAAGGTTGTTCGGTTGGTTTTTCCTTTTCTTGCTCGCGAACGCATTGTTTGCATCGGCTGAGGCGGCGTTTTCATCCGCCAGCAAAACCCGGTTAAAACACTACGCGGAAGAGCATTCAAACAACAAGCGGCTTCAAGCAGTGGTCGGGCATCTTGACCGTGCATTGTTAGCGCTTGCTATGGCCAGCCGTCTAACAGGCATCATCGCGGTGGCGCTATTTATCGAGATCGCTGCTTCTCTGCTTGGGGAGCAGACCGGTTTATTTGTCGCCATTGCGGTCATGACCGTTTTGTCTGTCGTCTTCGGTGAAATTTTGCCAAAATCGATGGCGAAAGAGTACGCGGAGCCGCTCGCCATCCGGTATGCCGGCCTGGCCTATGGGCTGATGAAGCTCATGGCGCCGATTACGGCATTGTTTCAAGCCCTGAAAGAGCGTATGACCCGGCGATTCGCCAACGGGGCTGCCGTGCCGGCCGTCACGGAGGAAGATATTAAGGTGATGGTCGAGCTGAGCGAAGAAGAAGGGGTTATCGACAACAAGGAAAAAGAGCTGATTCAACGTTCGCTCGATTTTGATGAAATTTTAGTCGGAGAAATTTTTACGCCGCGCGCCGATATGGTGGCGGTCGAGGTCAACCAGCCGATTGAAGAGATTCGCGATGTATTTTTGGAGGAAAAATATTCCCGAATCCCGGTCTATGAAGGGGATATTGACAACGTAATCGGCATTTTGTCGGAAAGCGACTTTTTCAGCGAACTTGTCCAAAAGCGTGACGTGTGCGTCCGCGAGCTGTTGCGCCAGCCGCTGTTTGTCGTCGAATCGATGAAAGTGTCCGATTTGCTGCCGGAGCTGCAAAAAAGCAAAGTGCATATGGCGATCGTTGTTGACGAGTTCGGCGGCACGGCCGGCTTGATTACGCTTGAGGATATTCTTGAGCAAATCGTCGGCGAAATATGGGATGAGCATGATGAAGCGGTAAAAACCGTGCGTCAAATCGATGAACATAGTTTTGAATTCAGCGCTGAACTGCCGCTTGACGAATTTTGCGAAGTGATGAACATCGACGTGCCGGAAAGTGAATCGCATACGTTGGGCGGCTGGATTTTTGAAATGTTGGAGCGCATTCCGGCGGTCGGCGAAACGTTGCAATACGGCCCGCTGACGTTGACCGTCCGCCAAGTCGACAACCGTCGCATCCGCAAAGTGCTTGTTTCCTTGAGCCAGCAACCGCTCGCCGAGCAGGCGGGGGGCGTCTAGGCGCTTTCGGACCGCATGAATATAGAAGAGCCCCAGGCTGACTGCCTGGGGCTTTTGCCATCTATTATGAAGTTGTCTGTCAACCGGTTATTGAATGTTGCCGAATTGGCCGCCGAGTTGTTGTTGAGCCATCGCTACAAGGCGTTTGGTAATTTCCCCGCCGACCGAACCGTTTGCGCGCGAAGTCGTGTCAGCGCCAAGGTTCACACCAAATTCTTGGGCGATTTCGTACTTCATTTGGTCGATCGCTTGTTGGGCACCAGCGACGAGCAGTTGGTTATTGTTGTTGTTGCGTGCCATAGTTGATCATCTCCCCTTAGAAATTTTGATGGCTGGGTTGGCTGGATTTGCACCAGCGCTGCACGCGAAGAAGCGTGCTGCCAAGCTTGGCTGAACCCAACGGCCCACCTGCTTTTGCGTTCGCCAGCGAAAGTGTTTTGGCAGGCGGCCTGTTTCGCTGGCGGTACTCATAGTTTGGAACGTTTTTTGCCCGTTATTCACTGCGATAATATGGTAATTTTTTACGTTTTATCGACGCCATCATTAGGAAATAGTAAAAGTAAGAGGCATCTTAGAGGAGGAAGCAGCATGAATGTGTGCCCGCTTTGCAACGGGCTGCGCCGGGTGACAGTGTATTGCAGCTATTGCCGGCAGCCGATGGAAGACCAAGGGAAAGTGACGGATTATTTCGATGACTACAGTCCGTACATGGATGCGGATGTGATGAAGCTTGCTGACGGTTACCCGCACACATATCGAAACCATGAATGCGTCCATCTGTTCTATTGCCCGCACTGCCGGGAGGAGGAGGTGCGGTTCATTAAAGAATAGGCTCTAGCGATGCGCTAGAGCCGAATGAGTCTATATACAAACAATGGGGGGAGCTTACTTCTCATCCGCCGCCCGGATGCGCCGCTCCGTCTCGACGTCGAAGAAATGCGCTTTGTTCATGTCAAGCGCAAGGTCGATGCGGTGGCCCGGCTTGATTTCCGTGCGGGCGTCAATGCGGGCGACAAACTCCTGGCCGCCGATGTTTGAATAAATCATCGATTCGGCGCCAAGCAGCTCAGCGACTTCAACATGCGCGGTAATTTTTGTCGTTGGCGATGCCTCCAAGAAGAGGGGCTCATCATGAATGTCTTCCGGACGGATGCCCAAAATGACTTCCTTGCCGACGTACCCTTGGCTGCGCAGCACTTTCATTTTCCCTTCTGGCACGCCGAATGTCGTCTGGCCGACGACAAACTTGCCGTCTTGCAGCGTTCCTCTAATAAAGTTCATCGCTGGCGAGCCGATAAAGCCGCCGACGAAGATGTTTTCCGGTTTCTCATACACTTCGCGCGGCGTTCCGACTTGCTGGATGACGCCGTCTTTCATGACGACGAGGCGGGTGGCCATCGTCATCGCTTCCGTTTGGTCATGGGTGACGTAAATCGTTGTCGTTTCAAGACGCTGATGGAGTTTGGCGATTTCCGAGCGCATTTGCACGCGTAATTTGGCGTCCAAGTTTGAAAGCGGTTCGTCCATTAAAAACACTTTCGCATCGCGGACGATGGCGCGTCCCAATGCTACGCGCTGCCGCTGCCCGCCGGAGAGCGCTTTCGGTTTGCGGTCCAAATATTGCTCGAGCCCAAGAATGCGCGCCGCCTCGCGGACGCGTTTGTCAATTTCCGCTTTCGGGAATTTGCGCAGTTTTAAACCGAACGCCATGTTGTCATAGACGCTCATATGCGGATAAAGGGCGTAGTTTTGGAATACCATGGCAATATCGCGGTCTTTGGGCGGTACATCGTTCACTCGTTTTCCATCGATGTAGAGATCGCCTTTAGAAATTTCCTCCAGGCCTGCAATCATCCGCAATGTTGTCGACTTGCCGCAGCCGGACGGACCGACAAAGACGATGAATTCCTTATCTTGAATATGTAAGTTAAAATCTTTTACAGCCGTGACGTTGTTATCGTAAATCTTATACACATGATCCAACACGAGTTCCGCCATCACGAATCCCCCTGTATTGAAATCGTTTTCTCACACTCATATTATATAGATGAATGTAAATATTCGTAAATGGACAAGGTGCACAAAAAAAAGCCGCCCGTTTTCGGCAACATGACGGGGAAGCGTCCGCTGCTACGCACGGCGTTGGTGCAAAATAGCCAAATAGGCAGCCGCGGCGCCTTTAAACCGCTTGATGTCAATGCCGGTTTGCTCGGCCCATTTGTCGATCCGATATTGCAAGCTATTGCGGTGCATATATAGTTTTTTCGCCGCCATGGAGACGTTTAAATTGCACTCTAAAAATGTTTCCATGGCGCGCACTTCCTCTTCGCCCAGCCCATCGAGAAACGATAAAATTTGCCCTGTCTTGCCGTCGTCTGCTGCGCTTTCAAGGAGTGGAAGCGGAATGACGTCCTCCCATTCGTACACCGTCTGTTTCGGCCAAAAGCGCCGGGCGGCGGCAAAACATTGCTGCTCGAGAAGGAACGACTCGTACAGCTCCCCGTTCACCGGGCGAACGGGGCCGATCAGCAAATGCATCGTCGCATAAAAATCGGCGGCGAGCGCATCCGCCATTTCGGCCAGCAAGAGCGGCTCGGCCGTCCGTTTTTGTTTGGCCTCAATCAGTAGCCCGCGCTTGTCTTCATTCCAAACGATCAGCACCCGCGAGGCAAATAGGTTGTGGATCGTTTCGGCAAATTCCTGTTTGTTGGCGATCGGGCGATTGACGAGAAAATGAATGAACCGGCAGTATGGGGCAGAGAGCATCGCAGGAGCGTCGGGGCGGCCGGTGGCCATCCATTGTTTCCACGCCCGTTCTTCTTCGCTTTCCGGCTCCCGCCGGCGGTTGGCTGGGGTCAATAACAGCGCCAACAGCTGCCGCTCTCGTTCCGTCAACCGCTCTTTGGCGATGCCCACCTCATCGCCCCCGGCGGTGTAAAACCATTCGTACGCCTCGGGATCGGCCGGTTGACCGTTGATGATAATGTCCCCTTTATAAAGTGATTCGAGCTCTTTTAACATCACGGCGCCCCCTTTTCTACCTTTTTTCATTCATTATAACAGAAAGGCCGATTTTCCTGGTGGACAGGAAAATCGGCTCCGTTTACTCGCCGGCGTCGTATGGCGGTTCTTCTTTGACCAGGTCGCGCGCTTCTTCGATGTTGACCTCATCGCCGCGGCCGTGCACGACGCCGCCAGCCATCCCTTCATTAATCATGCGGTCAATATCCATGTAATATTCATCGCGCCCCTCATATAAGGCGTCTTGGCGCCCCGCTTCGTTCCGCTCCATGGTTTCGCTCCTTCCTCATCGTTTTTTCCTAGTTTGTCCGAAACAGGCATAGACTATCCGCTTCGCTCATATGGATGAAAGAGGACTGGCAAGAAGGAGGGAAATAGGGTGGTTGCTGTGATCAAACAATTGCTGGAAACGACCGCTGCGGCTGAAGAAAAAGCTCGTCAGTTGGCGGCGCTTGAAGAAGACGGGCAAACATGGGAAACGTATTTCGCCGAGGTTCAGCGACAACGTCAACTTTGGCAGTATGTTCACCATTTGATGACCGGTGCAGGCTGGGGTGAGAGAAAGAAACAGCAAGAAGCGGCCAGCACTGGCCGCTTCGAGTTGCTGCAAGCGCTGACCGCCGATGAGTGGAAAAAAGCGAAGCTGTGCCGACAAGTAAGTCAGCGTTTAAGCGGAGCCGTCCGGCAGGCGGCAGACGGTGTGCTGCAGCAGGCGCTTCGTTATAGCAAAGAATTTTTTGCTATGGCGCAAGATGAGCTAGTTCGACAAACAGTCGATTGAGCCGCTGAAGCCGACGTGCTTCAATATCCGGCTCGTCAAAAGCCATCGGTTTGGCGTTTATTTCATAAATGTAAAGCTCCTGCTGTTTTCCGACGCCGATGTCGGCAGAAAATTCGCCGACAAGGCCGAACTGCTCGTTGAGGCGTTCGCCGCTCCAGGCGATGAGGCGCTCGAGCGCCTGTTCATCAATGCGGCTTTGAATTTCCGAATACGGAAGGATCGTTCCGCCGTGAAATACATGGGTTGTCAACGACCGAGGGCCGGCGAGGCGGACGCCGACGCCGGTGATCGTATGGCGATGGCGCTGCCAGTGGGCGAGCACGCGCAAATCGTAACGGCGCCCGTTCCATGTGTCTGTACAGGCGGCTGCTTGAACAATATAACGATGGGATTGGACAAGCGGCTCTAGCTCGTCGAGCGACCTTACCCGTTTTTGGCCGCGGGGGGATTCGCATATGGCTCCCGCCCCAGGCGAGGCGGTGAGACGGAGCAATCCGCTCCCCCTTGCCCCGTCGTCTCGTTTCAAGTAAATACAGCCGTATTGATGGAGCCAAGAGTGAATATCAGCCAACGAACGGACCGGCGCCGTTGGCAGCAGGTGAGGCCAAAGACGGCGGTCCGTCTGCAGCGCGCGGCAAACGTCCGATTTGCGGAAAAAAGAGCGGTTGACGAGCGGGATGCCATGGGAGGCAAGCCGGGCGGCTGCTGTTTGAAACGGCTCGCTCTGTTCTTCTTCCCGGCTTTTGACTCGGTTGTAGACGACGTCCGGCAACGGAGTGGACGATTCGACAAACCGTTCGAGCGCCGGGGCGAATACATAACCGGAGACCATGTTCTCGCCAATGCCGGCCGCGGTGCTGACGATGGCGATGCCGCCATCGGCATGAAGCGAGCGGATGACGGTCTCCACCCATGGTTTCCTTCCGCCAAGCAAAGCCGAAATGGATGATTCGCTCACCAATATGCCGACAAGCGGCCCGACCCGCCCGTTTTGCTCGTTGACCGCAAAGGTAAGATCGGGGAGGGAGGCGGCGGCGGCAAGCTCGCCGCGGCCGAACCGATAGAAGCCGTCCGGCCGCCTGCTCACCCATTCATTGGCGTCGCGCCGGTAACCGATCGTGATCATAGTCCAAACGCCTCTGGATCGATGATGGCCGTTTTGCTTAGATGGACCGCATAGGCAAGCGGCAGCAGCGCCGTCCGCTCATCAGCCTCCTTGAGGCCCGGGTGTTTAAAGATGGAGCGCCCCGGTTTGGAATTGGCTTCAAACATCCAAATGTTCCCCTGCTCATCTACCCCAAAATCAAAACCGATTTCGCCAATTAACGTGTCTGATGTTTCATCGAGGCAACGGCTAAGTGTCAAGGCGGCGTCGCGGAGGCGGGCGAGCACCGTTTCGCGCTTGGCGGTGTTTGGAAAAATTTCTTCCAATGTTTTGACCATGCCGCCGCTGTTCATATGGGTCGTAATGCTTTGCCGCCCGGCTATTTTGGCGGCGACGGCGCTTACTTGCCATTGGCCGTTTTCATTTTTGTTCGTATGGACGCGGAAATCTGTCGGCCGTCCGTTGATGGTGATGAGCGGGACGGCTTGCTGAATGACGTAACGATGAAGCGGGGCGTGGGCGAGCAAATGATGCCATAGCGCCATGGCGGTCGGAAACAGCGTTGTTTTCGTTTCGCCGTGTTCGTTACGAAAGCGGCATTCGTATGCATCCTTTTTTTTCACCAAATGGTAAATGCCGCGCCCGAGGCTGCCATCAGCCGGTTTCACATACGCTCCCGTATACCGGTTGAGAAACTGTTCGATCGTCTGCCGCGTGACATAGGCGGAGGTTTCCGGCAAATATGGCCGTGCGTCGCGATGGACGGCAAGCCGGCGGTACACCTCCCATTTATTGAAAAAGCGCCCGTTGAACACTGGAATGCCATAGGCGGTCTGCAGCGTTTTCGTCACGGTTTGGAACATGTCGTCATTTTCAATGCGCCGGTTCGGCAGGCGGTTGTAAATCACCGTCGGCAACGGAACCGTATGCCGTTCCCAACCGCGTTCCGTGTAAAAATAGCCGTTGACCGTTCCATGCTCCCAGTCGATATGAGGAAGGCCAAACAAGAAGGCGAACCCGCCGACTTGTTTTTCTTGCGCTAACAGTTTGGCGAAGAAAAAACTGCGCCCTCCGACCGGACGATGGGGCGACTTGGTAAATCCAGCGGTGAAAACGCCGACGAGCGGTCCGATATGGACGGCTTCGTCAGTCAAAAACACGTGCACCTTAGCGGCAAACGGGATCAACAGACGCTGGGCGACATCGCCGGCGACGATGATGCTGTCGGACGGTCCGGAAGATGAGATGATCGTGCACGGAGCGAGGAAGCTGCCAAAGGCAACGGCTGTTCGTCCGTCCGCTTTCAGTGAGGAGGGAAGGATAACTGTATTGGACTCGTTGTCATCAATGACCAATGGATAGATCATCGGTTGGCCACCTCGCTCGCCAAAAACCGGCAATACCGAAGCGGCGCTTCGTAAATATCGTTTTGCTGCTCTGGCGGAAGAAGGCTGATGATTTTCCTTCCCGGCTTGGAATTGACGTCCAAAATCCAAACCGCCCCGTTGTCAGCAACGCCGAGATCCAGACCGATTTCAAACAGCGGACCGAGTTCATTGTCCATATAAGCCGGCAACGTACGGATGATCGTGTCAATGCCATCCAGTACTAAGATGCGTTTCGAAGAAGGAAGGTGGTCGAACCAGTCAGCGAACGGGCGCATGTCTGCACCAGCACGGAGATTGGCCACCCACGTTCCAGGGCGTCCGATGCGCACAGCCCGCACCCGTTCAACCCAGCGTCCGGTTTCATCTTTTTGCAGCAGAAAGCGAAGGTCGAACGGTTCTCTTACCTCGGTGGAGAGGGAGAGAAGCGGTTGAAGCGCATAGCCGTCCCGGCGCTGCAAGGAAGCGACGAATTGTTCAAGTTCGTTTCGGCGGGTGATCACGGCCCGCTCTTGGCCGCGCCCGTCTTGAACGGACAATGTCTTCCCTTTCTTTTGGATAATATAAATGCCGCGTCCGCCAGAGCCGTGCACCGGTTTGGCGACGATGGCTTGTTCATGGCGAAGGAGATCAAGCACGTGATCGGCGCGCTCAAGACGGACGGTCGGCGGTACATATGCCGACAACAGCGGATGGGCGGAAAGCGTCTCATAGACGCTCCACTTGCCGGGCAGGCCATAGCCTAAAAACGTGACATCCGGGCGTTGCTTCAGCCAATGCATAATCGGTTTCGCTTTTTTGGAACGGTCGTCGTGGCCGTAAAAGCAACGGTCGTACAAAAACGGCGGAATGGGAAAGACGGCATCGGTCCATTCCCCACTTTTGTCATCAAAGACGACACCGCGGACATTTTCCGTTCGCGGGTCGATCGCCAGCGGCGAAAAACGGTATATGGAAATGCCATACTGCTTGGCGCGGCGGGCTACCTCGGTGCAGTACACGCTTTCCTGTTGCTCATCAAGGGTGACAAAACCGAGTGAAATCAATGTCGTTCACTCCTTTTCTTCCATCAATGTCAGGCAATAATCAATCACGGCTTTCGCGGATGGGCGCACCGTTTGTTGAGAAAACGTCATTTCCGCCTGTTTGGACGGTTTTGTATTCACTTCGATGATCCATGGCCGTCCATGGACGTCAATGGCCAGATCGACGCCAAACTCTCCATACAGTCCTTCCGCTTCCGAGGCGAGAACGGCAGCGGATTCCAGTGCGATTTCTTTCAGAAGCTGTTTCTGCTGGAACACGTCCGCTCTCGTATACCACTTCTGCAAGACATCATTGACTGCCATCAGTACTCCGCCGCGGGCAAGGTTCGCGACAAACTGCTCGGGAGGGGCCGCGCGGGCGACCGCTGACGTGACGCGCCAATCGTTGTGGCGGATGCGATGGCAAAGAAGGCGAAAATCGACAGGGCGGCCGTCAAGCGTTTGAAGTTCAAGGCCTTGCTGGATGATCATCGGCGTCCGGATTTGTGGCTGCAAGGCAGAAACGGCCGCGGCAACCGAGCGGTATAGCGCCGATGACGAAGAGGTGGAACGGCGGAGACAAATTCCTTCATCGGTGCATTCAATGCGGAAAATCCCCCGCCCTTGGCTTCCGTGCACAGGCTTGAGAAAGACGGACGGGAAGGCGGCGAGAAACGCCTCGAGTGAGTCTTGGCCGTCCCACAGCGCCGTTTTCGGCAAGTACGGATGCAAGTACTCATGCCGCTCCAAATAACGGTGCACCTCCCATTTATGCAAAAAGCGGCGGTTGAACATCGCCCCGTCTTCCTCGTCAAGCCGGGCGAGCAGCTGCTGAAAGGCAGGCGCATATTCAGACTTGCGGGAGTGAAGGCGGTTGTAGACGACGTTCGCCCGCGGCACGTCCCCCTTGATCCATTCGCTGCCGGTTAACCGATATCCGGTGTGCTGCAAATAGAGTGACGGCGATGTGACATAAACAAAAAGGCCGTGCGTTTCTCCATATTTTGCCAATTCCTCGCAAAAAAGGTGGATGGAGCCAAAAGAGGCCCGTTCCCGGTCTTCCTTTATTTCAGTCAATACGGCAACGGTTCGTTGGTTGCTCATCGCAGTCCCTCATTTGCGCATTTGTCAGGCAAGTTCTATAATGAACAATTAGGCAAACGTTTATATCGTATCGTATGATGAGAGCCGCTGTTTGGTGACAGCGGCGCGGATGAAAGGGGAAGGCGATGGGGACGTTCATTTATTTGTCGTTTATGGTGGCGGTTGGAGCGCTTATCGGCGGGGTGACGAATTTGATCGCCATTGTCATGTTATTCCGCCCGCACGAGCCGATGTACTTGTTTGGGAAACGGCTGCCGTTTACGCCCGGCTTGATTCCAAAACGGAGGCGGGAACTGGCGGAACAGCTTGGGAAAACGGTTGTCGAGCATTTGGTGACGCCGGAAGGGCTCCGGCGCAAGCTCAACGATTCAGCCTTCATGGCGGGGGTGGTCGAGGAAGGACGGAAGTGGCTGAAACGGTGGCTGGCGCGCCGGGAGACGCCGGCGCAGTTGCTTGAGCGCCTCGGCATTCGTTCTCCGGATGAGCGTCTTGAGGCGTTGGCGGCCGGACAAGCCGCGCAGGCGTATGAGCGATGGAGCCAAACGTGGCGCACGCGGCCGATTCGTGATATACTGCCGCTTGAGTTGAAGGAAACGATGGAAGCGCGCATCGAGCAGCTGGCCGGCTACTTGGCCGACCGGGCGCTCGAGTATTTCAGCAGCGTAGAAGGAAAACAACAGCTTTCCGGCATGATCCAACGCTTTTTTCAAGAGCGGGGAATGGTCGGGGGCGTGCTGCAAATGCTGCTTGGCAATGTCAATTTAGTGGATAAAGTGCAGCCGGAAATCGGCAAATTTTTGCGCCATGCCGGCACAAGGGCGGCGATCGCCCGCCTCCTTTGGACAGAATGGAACAAATGGATCGACTATCCGCTGGCAACGGTGGAGGAGATGGTCGGACGAAGACGCATGAGCGAGGCGGTGCAGGCCGCAGCCCGCGGCCTCGTCCGGGGAAGCGGCTGGCTGCACCGCCCGCTCGCCGATCTTCTTGTGCCATATGAACAGGACGTACTCGACCGGTTCGTTCCGCAGGCGGTTGCCGCTGCTGTCCGCCTGCTCGGCGATCAGATGGAGTCGGTTGTGGCGCAGCTTGGATTGGCAGATGTCGTTCGTGATCAAGTCGAATCGTTTTCGCTCCGAAGGCTGGAGGCGATCATTTTGGCCATCGCCCGACGCGAGCTGAAGATGATCACCTATTTAGGCGCTGTGCTTGGCGCAATGATCGGCGCCGTCCAGGGCATGATCGGCCTATGGTTGTAGCAGCGAGTCATATGACCGCCGACTGGCGCATACGCTAGAACGTAAACGATATTGAAGTGGGAGGCTTCTTCTTATGTCCGAATCTCTTCATGCGCTCGCAAGACAGCTTGAACAGGCGATCCGGGCGAGCGAGCCGTTTCAGCAGCTGAAACAGGCGTACGATCATGTCCGACACGACGACACCGCCTATCGGCTATTTGCTAACTTCCGTGACATTCAGCTTCGGCTGCACGAAAAACAAATGCGTGGAGCCGCTATTTTGCCGGATGAAATTGAACAGGCGCAAAAGGCGATGGCGCTTGCCCAGCAAAATGAGAAACTGGCCCGTCTGATGGCGCTCGAGCAGCAAATGAGCATGACGATCGCGGAAGTGCAACAAATCGCCATGAAGCCGCTTGAGGAGTTGCACCGTTCATTTATGGAAGGAAGGTAGGAAAAACACCCGGTCGGGTGTTCTTTTTTTGTCCGTTTCGTCATAGTCATAAAAATGATAAGGAATGCAAAGCCGCCCCCAGCTTGCTGGCGGCGGCAAGAGAGGTTGAGACGGACAAAAGGGGGAGACAGCCGTGTATAAGCTGTTGGCGCTCAACATTGACGGAACGATTTTAAAAAACAACGGCCGCCTGCCGCGCGAGACGAAGGAGGCGGTCGACTATGTGAAGCGAAAAGGGGTTTATGTGACGTTAATGACCAGCCGCAATTTGCTTTCCGCCCGCAAAGTGGCGAAAGCGCTGCGGCTTGACGGGATGCTCATCGCATTTCAGGGAGCGATGATTGCCAGAACGCTTGATGACAAGCTGTTTGACGCCGTGATCCCTGAGGAGCGGACGTTTAATATTGTGCAAATTTTGGAAAATTTCAACTGCAACATCCGCCTCATGCATGAGCGGTATTCGCTCGGCAATCGGAAGAAAGTGAAGAAAAACCTTGTCGTGCAAACGGTTCTTTCCTCGAGCGATCCATTTTTCTATCCGACCCAATTTGTTGATTCGCTCGGCGATGTATTGATCGACGAACCGATTGCGGTGCCCAAAATAGATGTCTTTTTTGCCGGGGATGCGGAACGGGATGAAGCGGCCGCCGTCTTAGCGAAGGCGGTTCCGTCTATCGATATGATTATGCTGCCAAACGGAAAAATGGAAATTGTCCCGCAAGGAGTCTCGAAGCTCGCCGGGCTGCGCCGGCTGGCTCAACATATCGGCGTGTCGTTGAAAGAAACGGTTGTCATTGGCGACGGCCTTGACGATTTGCCGGCGATTGAAGCAGCAGGGCTTGGCGTCGCGATGGGCAACGCGCCGCTTGAGGTGAAGCGGGCGGCCGACTGGGTGACGCGTTCGAACGAACAGCTCGGCGTCGCCTACATGGTGAAAGAACATTTCCGCAAGCAGCAGCGAATCGAGTTTTTGCAAAAACTCAAAACGAAACAGTAAGAAGCTTGAGCGGGGAGCGAACCGTGAGCGGACAACTGGCGCTTGCCGTTTTCACGAAAATCATAAAAATGAGGCCGGAGCGAATGCCCGGCTTTTTTAATCTAGTTGGCCGGGCGGGAGTCATTTCCATAAAGTCGGCGGAAAGGTGCATTCTTCCGCTTGACGAAGGAAACAGCCGTTCAGTACACTGAAAGAAGTTTGACAGAAAAGGTGATGAACGTGCGGATTGAAATTCAAGGACTGCCGAATCCGGAACGGTTTCAGCGCCCGCTTGAGGTGATGACCGAGCTGTTTTTCGAAGCGCCGGAGCTGTCGTTCGCGCCGCTTCCTGAGGCCGATATGGCCGCTATGTTTTCCGTCAAGGAAGACGGGGGCATCGCTGTTTCGGGGACGCTGCTTGACAAGACGTCGGGGCGCGTGGAGGAAGTAAGTCATGAACGCAGCACGCCGGCGGATGCTGACGGGAAAACGTACGAAAAACAGCTGAAAAACGCCGTTTTGCATGTCTATTTGACGTTGCTTGAGCGTTCTACCGGCCTCATTCAGCCGTGGGGCGTGCTGACCGGCGTCCGCCCGGTCAAGCTGCTTCATCAGCTTTTGCGCTCAGGCCTTTCGAAAGAAGAGGCGCATCGGAAGCTGGCCGAGGAGTACTTGGTGACTAAGGAGAAAATCGAACTAATGCAGGCGATCGTGGACCGCCAGCTCACGGTCGTGCCGGATTTATACGATTTGGCTCATGAAGTGAGCATTTATATCGGTATTCCGTTTTGCCCGACGAAATGCGCCTATTGCACATTTCCAGCGTACGCCATCAACGGCCGCCAAGGGTCGGTCGACGCCTTTTTGGCCGGCCTTCATTACGAAATGGAGGCGGTCGGCCGCTTTTTGCGCGAGCGCGGCATTCGCATTACGACGATCTACTACGGCGGCGGGACGCCGACGAGCATTACGGCCGACGAGATGGACCGGTTATACGCTCATATGTATGACGTATTTCCAGACGTCGACCGCGTCCGCGAAATCACGGTCGAAGCCGGGCGTCCGGATACGATTACGCCGGAGAAGATTGACGTATTGAAAAAATGGAAGATCGACCGAATCAGCATCAATCCACAGTCGTACATTCAAGAGACGTTAAAAGCGATTGGCCGCCATCATACCGTTGAAGAAACGATTGAGAAGTTCCACTTGGCGCGGCAGATGGGGATGAACAACATCAACATGGACTTAATCATCGGACTGCCGGGCGAAGGGCTTCCAGAGTTTACGTATACGCTTGAACAGACGGAACGGCTTCTGCCCGAGTCGCTGACCGTTCATACGCTGTCGTTTAAGCGGGCGTCGGAAATGACGAAAAACAAACAAAAGTACAAAGTCGCCAGCCGCGAGGAAGTGCAGGCGATGATGAAGGCGGCCCAGGAGTGGACAAAGGAGCACGGTTATGTCCCATATTACTTGTACCGACAAAAAAACATTCTCGGCAACTTGGAAAACGTCGGCTACGCCTTGCCGGGGCACGAGAGCCTATACAACATTATGATCATGGAAGAACAGCAGTCGATCATCGGCCTTGGCTGCGGGGCGTCAAGCAAATTCGTCGATCCGAAAACGCGGAACATCACCCGCCAGGCGAATCCAAAAGAGCCGAAAGTGTACAACGAACATTTCGCCGAATATACGGAAGAGAAAATCAATATATTAAAGGGAATATTTGGATAAATAACAACACCCCGGGAACAACCCCGGGGTATTTTGATTAGCGGTGAAATAAAATGAGCTTGCCGCTGGCATTGACGCAACGGTGTGTTTTGTCCCAACAGCCGCGCTCACGCAATTTTTGCTCGCCGATTTTTTTCGCTTCTTCATCATTGGCGGCTTCAAACGTTTCATCAAGCAATTTTTCCCCGTCGCGCTCAAACGCGGTCAACGTATACGTCGGCATGTCACCATCTCCTTTCGCTGAATCATCATTCATTTCTCTTTCATTTAGAGGTTGGATCGGCAAATTCCTGCTTCTGTCTGAAACTTTTTTTGAGACTGCACGTTTTAATAATGTGGGTGGAAAATTTGTTTTACGTTGGGGGAATGTGGATGAGTTTAGAGATCATTGAGGTGACGAAACGGTTTGGTCAGGCGACGGCCGTCGACCATTTGACGTTGACGGTTCCAGAAGGGGAGATGTTTGGATTGCTTGGGGCGAACGGAGCGGGAAAAACGACGACCTTTCGCATGATTTTAGGCCTTCTGCTCCCGACGGAAGGGGTGATCCGTTGGCAAGGCGAACCGATTGATGACTCGAAAAGCCATCTGATCGGCTATTTGCCGGAAGAGCGCGGGTTGTACCCGAAGCTGAACGTGCAAGAGCAGCTTCTGTATTTAGGGCGGTTGCGCGGAATGAAAAAGACGGATCTTCTTCCGGAAATCGACCGCTGGCTCGAGCGCTTCCATATCCGCGATTACGCCAACAAGCGGGTGGAGGAGCTGTCGAAAGGCAACCAGCAAAAAATCCAGTTTATCGCTGCTGTGCTTCATCGACCGAAGCTATTAATCTTGGATGAGCCATTCAGCGGTCTTGATCCGGTGAACGTGGAACTGTTGAAAGAAGCGGTGCTTGATTTAAAACGGAACGGCACGACCATTGTCTTCTCGAGTCATCGGATGGAACATGTGGAAGAGCTGTGCGAACATGTCTGCATTTTGCGCCGCGGCCGCGCGGTGGTGGCGGGAGCGCTGCGTGAACTGAAACGTTCGTTTGGCAAGCAAATTCTTATCATTCAAGGAGACGGACCGTTTGAACAATTGGCGCGGTTTCCTGGTGTTTTGCAGTGGAAGCGGACGGCGGAAGGGGTGCGGCTGCAAATCGCCAATGAGGAGACGGCGCAAGCGATACTCGGTCATATAGCAGGAAAATTCGCGGTTCGTCTGTTTGCCTTGGAGGAACCGTCTCTGAATGATATCTTTATTGAAAAAGTAGGTGCGGCGTATGAATAAGTTTTTCCTTGTGGCGGTACATACGTATCAGACGAAGCTGAAGGCGAAAGCATTTTTGGTGACCACTGTCATCACTTGCCTGTTGATCATCGGGGTGGCCAACATTCAGCCGATCATTGAGTTTTTCACCGGTGATGAAAAGCCTCATGTCGCGGTCATTGACCGCACGGGATCTTTGTACGGTCCGCTTGCGAAGCAGGCAAACCATAATCAAATCGCGTTGACGAAAATTACGGATATGGAAAACGAAGCGAAAGAAGCGGTCAAAGAAGGCAAATGGGACGGATTGCTCGTCTTGTCGATGGATGCGAAAGGATTGCCGGCAGCGGTGTATTATGCCAATACGATTGTGGACAATCAGACGCCTGAGGAGTTGGAACGAGCGCTAAGCCAGCTGAAAACAGCACTTTCAGCCGCTAAACTCGGGCTGACGGATGAACAAATGGCGGAGCTTTCCAAACCGGTTCCGTTCCAAAAGGTGGCATTGGAAAAAAACGCGAAGACGGAAAAGGAGTTGAACCAAGCGCGCGCTCTTGTTTATGTCCTTCTGTTCGCGATGTATATGTTCGTTTTGATGTATGGCGGCATGATCGCGACGGAGGTGGCGACGGAAAAATCGTCGCGCGTGATGGAAATTTTAGTGTCAAGCGTCCCGCCAGTCCAACAGCTGTTTGGCAAAATCATCGGCGTTGCGCTTGTCAGCTTGACGCAATTTTTCGTGTTTTTCGCCGTCGCGTTCGCCGCGTTAAAAACGAGCGGGCAGGAAGTGTGGCGTTTCCTCGGATTGGATCACCTGCCGGCCTCGATCTTTGTGTATGCACTCGTTTTTTTCTTGCTCGGTTACCTCTTGTACGCGGTGCTGTTTGCCGTGCTCGGTTCGCTCGTCAGCCGGGTTGAGGATGTACAGCCGGCGATTATGCCGGTCATGATGCTGGTTGTCGCTGCCTTTATGATCGCCATGTTTGGCTTGAATGCCCCAGAGTCGGCGTTCGTGACCGGCGCTTCGTTCGTCCCCTTTTTCGCGCCGATGCTCATGTTTTTGCGCATCGGCCTCGTTTCCGTGCCGGGATGGGAAGTGGCGCTTTGCCTTGCGCTTTTGGCGGCGACGATTGCCTTGCTCATTTATTTTGGCGCCAAAGTGTACCGAGGCGGCGTGCTGATGTATGGACGAATGAACATTTTCAAGGATGTGAACTACCCCCACTTAATTTTCTAGCGAAAATTTGAAGTGGGGGCTTCCAAAGAAGTTTGACTGCTTCAAGCAATCCTTATTCTTTGAGGCGTGTCCACTTCGCCGCTAGAGCATAAGACACTCA